>JAUXMA010000237.1 GCA_030623425.1 Rhodospirillaceae bacterium | reverse complement strand
GTTAAACCAGGGTCATGTGATTGAACGGTCATTTGTGGCGAAATTATAGCCTTTCCTGGAAAAATTCTGGGAGCGTTTCTTGACGGGCAAGCGGGAAACGATGAGAGTGCGGACGGCCTCTCCGGCGGCCGCCGATTCCCGGCGGCGTCCTGTTTTCGGCGCAAACTACCCGTGCAAGGTTGGCTTTCATGACTTTGGTTCCGCGCAGACTCCTTCGCCCGCTGTTGGCTTCGTCCAGGGATTTGCTGCCGATCGTACTGGTCATCGCCTTCTTTCAGGTCGTGGTTTTGCAACAACCCTTTCCCAGTCTGGGCGGGATCGCCGCCGGGTCCGTGTTCGTGATCTTGGGGTTGGCCCTGTTCGTCCAGGGCCTGGAGATGGGCTTGTTCCCCTTGGGCGAGGCCATGGCCGCCGCCTTCGCCCGCAAGGGCAGCCTCACCGCCCTTTTGACCTTCGCTTTCTGCTTGGGTTTTGGAACCACTGTCGCCGAACCGGCCTTGATCGCGGTCGCCGGCAAGGCCGCCGCCGTCGCCAGCCAGGCCGGCGCCATCGCCGATAGCGACGAGGCCCGCGGGGCTTACACCCTGCGCCTGCGCCTGACCGTCGCTTGCTCGGTGGGGACGGCCTTGGTGTTGGGGGTGCTCCGGATACTCAAAGGATGGCCCCTCCAATATCTGATCGTCGGCGGCTATCTGCTGGTCGTCGCCTTGACTTTTTTCGCGCCGCCCGGAATCGTCGGCATCGCCTATGATGCCGGCGGCGTCACCACGTCGACCATCACCGTCCCCCTGGTCACCGCCTTGGGCGTCGGTCTTGCCGGGTCGATCCGCGGGCGCAACGTCATGGTCGACGGCTTCGGGCTGATTGCGTTGGCGAGCTTGACACCGATAATTTTCGTTCTGATTTTCGGAATGGCGGCTTGAGATGGAGGCCGGGTTGGGATTCCTCAATCATGTCCTGACGACAACCTTGGCGACGGTGATCGACGTCGCCCCCATCGTCGCCATCCTGTTCGGCTTTCAATTCGTGGTGATCCGCAAGCGCCCACCGAACCTGAAAAAGATTCTCATCGGCTTTGTTTATGTTCTCGCCGGACTGTCCCTGTTCCTGGTCGGACTGGAGGAGGCCTTGTTTCCGTTGGGCGAGACCATGGCCGCGCAATTGACGGCGCCGGCATTCATATACGGGCCTTGGGGCGGCGCCGGCGGCGAGCATTTCGGCCATTGGTACGATTACTTCTGGGTTTATGTATTCGCCGCCGCCATCGGTTTCGCGACGACGGTGGCCGAGCCTTCGCTGATCGCGGTGGCGCTCAAGGCCGAGAAAATCTCAGGCGGCGCCGTCAACGCCTTCGGTCTGCGCTTGGCGGTGGCCGTCGGGGTGGCGGCCGGGGTCGCTTTAGGCGCTTTCCGCATCGTCACCGGAACGCCTCTGCCCTTTTATATCATCGCCGGATACGTGGTCGTCGTTCTGCAGACGATGCGAGCTTCGAAGACGATCATCCCGTTGGCTTACGATTCGGGCGGCGTCACCACGTCGACGGTGACGGTGCCGGTGGTGACGGCCCTTGGCCTCGGCTTGGCGTCGACCATTCCGGGGCGCAGTCCGTTGATCGATGGATTCGGATTGATCGCATTCGCCAGCTTATTTCCTATAATGGCGGTACTGGGCTACGCTTCGCTGATGTTCTGGTGGCGGGGCCGTCGAGACATCGACCGCAAATCGACGAATGCCGATGGCGAGGAGGATAGGACGTAAATGAACCTCAAACTGATCATGGCCCTGGTCTCCGACGAAAAGACCGCGGCCGTCATGGACGCCGCCCGCCAAGCCGGGGCGACGGGGGCGACCATCATCACCAGCGTCCGCGGCGAGGGTTTGAAACCGGAAAAAACCTTTTTCGGCCTGGACCTCAGCGCCCAGTGCGACGTTCTGATGTTTCTTGTGGCGGAACCGCGGGCGCGGGAGATCCTGGAAACCATCGCCGCCGCCGGCCAGTTCGACGAGGAACCGGGCGCCGGCGTCGCCTTCCAGATTGAAATCGAGGACGCCGTTGGCTTGACCACCCAGGCCCCCGTCATCATGGACGGGATCGAGGAAGAGGTATGAGCGAGCCGCGGCACATCAACATCGGCGACGTCATGACCAGGGTGGTCCGAACGGTCGGCAGAATGGCAACGGTCAAGGAGGCCATGGAGCTGATGCGCGACGCCGGCGTCAGTTCCCTGGCGGTGGAGCGGCGCGACGAAAGGGATGAATTCGGCCTGCTTGTCGTCTCCGACATCGCCCGCGAGGTGATCGCCGAGAACAAATCTCCGGACCGGATCAACGTCTACGAGGTCATGTCCAAGCCGGTGCTCACCCTGCCTGTGAACATGGATATCAAATACGGGGTTCGGCTGCTGGTCAAGTTCCACTTGTCCCGCGCCCTGGTGGTTGACGACAAGCGCACCCCCGTCGGCATCGTCACCTTGCGCGACATGGTCCTGCGCCACGTCGAGAGCGAAGGGTCTTCTTCTTCTTTGAGCGAAAGCGGCCGCGAAAATCCGCCATGAGCGATGAGCAAAGCCCTCCTTGCGAGGCCCGCGGGCTTATCCGCCGGGCCCGTTCGGCGGCGCTGGCAACGGCCCTGACGGTAAGACGCAAAAGCCCGCAAGCGGGCAAGCGCCGGCGGCAACAGGCCCAAGACTGGCCCTACGCGTCGATGGTGACGCTCGCCTGCGACGGCGACGCGAGCCCGTTGCTATTGCTTTCCGATCTCGCCGACCACAGCCGCAACCTGAAAACCCTTGAGCGCGCCTCGTTGCTCATCGAGGCGGCGTCCGGGTTGCCCAATCCGCAGACCGGCCCCCGGGTGACGATCATGGGCCGCATCGAAAAAACCGACGATCCCCGTCATGCCCGCCGCTTTCTCGCCCGCCATCCCGGCGCCAGGATGTATGCCGGTTTCAGAGATTTCAATTTTTATCGGATGTCGGTGGAACGGGTCTATTTTGTCGGCGGTTTCGGCAGGGCGGTGTGGTTCCAGGGCCGGAAGTTCCTTCTTGACGCGAAATCCTCGGCGGCGATCGCCGCCTGCGAGGAAGATGTCTTGGCCCACATGAACAAAGATCACGCCGAGGCCGTCGCCCTATACGGCCATCGACTCCTTGGCCGCCGCGGCAAGACCTGGACGATGATCGGCGTCGATCCCGAAGGAGCCGATCTCAGGCTCCGCGGCACCTATGCCCGCCTTGATTTCGCCAAGCCGGTGCGGGACCGGGATTCGTTGCGGGCGGAACTGCTGCGCCTGGCCCAAAAGGCGCGCCGATTGGCGGCCGGGTGCTAGTGGTTCACCCCGTCGCTGCTACGGGGTGAGGGACTTGGGGGGTTGTCCTCGGGGTGCGCCTCGTACCACGGGGCCTCGGCGCAGAAGCGGCTGATGTTACCGAAGTTGTCGCCGCGGCTCTGGCGTCGAAAAAAAAAACGAATTTTGGTTGCCTAATGGATGGCGGTGGATTCGGACGCGAAGTGCAACACGCTATCCCGTTGGAATAAGAGGTGTGGCTTATGTCCCGGCGCCTTATTTCCGATGAAAATCAAGGGCTTGC
>JAUXMA010000125.1 GCA_030623425.1 Rhodospirillaceae bacterium | reverse complement strand
TCTTAGACCTGGAAGACCATACTAGGCAGCGAGGGCGTGTTGAATTCCTTTCTGGTCTGGGCCGGTATCCTCGACCAGCCAACCGATATTTTTCTCTATAACCAGTTCTCCATGGTGCTGACACTCACCTACATCTTCGTCCCGTTCATGGTCATGCCTCTCTACACGGCGCTTGAGAAAATCCCGCGCAATCTGGTTGAGGCGTCGAAGGATCTTGGGGTCGGCCCGATCCGCACATTCCTGTCCGTCACCCTGCCATTATCGATGCCGGGTATCATTGCCGGCGCCACGTTTACCTTTTGCCTGACCTTCGGTGATTTCATCGCGCCGTTCCTTGTTGGCGGCCCCAACGGACAGATGATCGCCAGCGTCATTACTTCTCAGTTTGGCGCATCCATGAACTGGCCATTGGGGGCGGCGCTTTCGATCATCATGCTGTTCGTCGTCCTGACCATCATCACCCTGTCGGACCGTCTCGAACGGGCCGGGCGGCTGGACCTGGGCTAATACCAAGGAGCGCCGATGAATAGACGGATCGAGACCAGGAGTGGGCAGGCGCTGGAGCGTTTCGGCGACAGCTTTCTCGGCGTGACCGCCATGACCGTCATGGCCTTCCTGTATCTGCCCATCTGTGTCCTGATCATATTCAGCTTCAACGACAACCGGATCATGACCCTGCCCCTGAACGGCTTTACCTGGCGCTGGTATGAGGCTGTTTTCAACAACGCGGACATGTTGGATGCGATTGCCAACAGTCTTTATGTTGCGTCATTCGCCACGGCAGGCTGTCTGATCGTCGGCATCCCGGCGGCGTTCGCCCTGGACCGGGTAGATTTCCCCGGAAAATCGGCGTTCCGCCGCCTTATTCTTCTGCCCATCGCCCTGCCCGGCGTTATCACCGGCATATCCATGCTTAACCTGTTCCGGGTGGTCGGCTTCAACCTCAGCCTGGAAACGGTGATCCTGGGCCATGCCACGGCCCTGGTGTCGATTGTCGTTACCCAGGTATTCGCCCGTTTGCAGCACCTCAATCGAAGCTTCGAAGAAGCCTCCGGCGATCTCGGCGCGCGGCCATGGCAGACCTTCCTTTTCGTCACCCTGCCCAACATCCGTTCGGCGGTTGTCGGCAGCGCTCTGCTATCCTTTACGGTTTCATTTGACGAAATTCCCGTGACCTTTTTCCTGACCGGGCGGGACAACACCTTGCCCATGTATATCTGGTCGACCCTCAGGCGCGGGATCACGCCGGAAATCAATGCCGTCGGCACCATGATCATCCTGATTTCGCTCTGCGTAATTGTTTTCTCGGTCTATCTGCTGCGCGGTTCGGCCCAGAAATCATAGTCCGGGGCAATGTTGATCCGGCGCCGGCGCACTTCTACGTCGCGACATGACCGGTTTTCTTGCGCCGCCTTGCCGAGCTTGGCCGGTTGATCGCGACCTCCGTCAGTGATGCCGCGACGACGAGAGTCGCGCCGATCCCTTCCTGCCAGCCGAAGGGTTCGTCGGTCAGGATCGCGGCGCTGACGATGCCAAATACCACCTCGCTTTGAAACAGGATGCCGACCCGGCCGGGATCGACGAGTTTCACCGCGTAAAGTTGCATGTACATCACCGGGATCAGGAATCCGATCGCGATCAGCAGCAGCCATGGCAGGAAACGTAGGGTCTCGTCCGTCGAAGGCGGTTGACCGAGCGCGGCGATCGGCAGCAGGGCGACGGCCAGGCCGATCAATGCGGCGAAGGTGAAGAACGAGAACACGTTCTCGAACAGGGTTACCTCGGGCGACATGCGAATGCGCGTCGAGCCGTAGGCCCAGAACATCCCCGCCAGGAGCGCCATCCAGTCGCCGGCATTGCGCGGCAGGGGCAGATCGCCGTTGCCGCCCAGGATTACGTAGAGGCCGGCAAGGCCCATGACGATCGCCAGCACGCGCGCCGCGGTAAGCCGACGCTTCATCAGCATGACCTCCAGCGCCGTGCTCCAGACCGGCGAGACGTAGAACAGGATGAGCGCGCGCGCGACCTCGGTCAGCAGCAGGCTGTCGGTATAGAGGGCAAAGGCGCCGCCGGTGAAGATCGCCGTCTTCCAGCACCCCAGGCCGGTCGGCTTGCCACGTGCGGCGAGCCAGACGGCGATCGGGAGCAAGACCAGGCAGGGCGTCAGGAACTGGCCGACGCCAGCCCAGGCGGCGCTGAGACCGGCCGACTCGAACGCGCGCAACGGAATCCAGAAAAGACCCCAGAAGGCCGCGGACAACACCAGTAGCATCGATGGCAACAGCTGCCCGCGCTCTGACGTCAACATCGGCGCTCCTCATTTCTCAGGATTGTCTGGTTCACCGGTCCGCGGGTCAGGCTTGGGTCTCGTTCGAGCGCTGGAACTCCTCTGCCCCGTTCAAGTGGATTGCCCCTGACACGGCCGTCTTCAGTCCTGATAGGGAACTTCCGGCAGTCCGGCCACGCCCGCATCGATCGTGAACAGACCGCCGGACAAGGGGGCCTCCTTCAGCGGGTCCTCGGTCAGTCCCAGCCGCGCCGTGGTGACGAACATCCGATCCAGACGGTCCCCACCGAACGCCACGCTGGTCACCTGTGGCACCGGTAGGTCGATAATTCGATCGATTCGTCCATCCGGATCGTAGCGGGTGATCCGCCAGCCACCCCAATGAGCGCCCCACACGAATCCCTCCCCGTCCACGGCCAGTCCATCGGGCATGCCATCCGCCGGTGCGATCCGGGCGAATTCCCGCCGGTTGTCGACGTCGCCCGTATCCAAATCAAAATCGAACGCGTAGATCACGCCATGCCCGCTATCGGTGAAGTACATGATTTTGTCGTCCGGGCTCCACCCCAAGCCGTTGGAAACGACCACACCGGGGAGCATCCGCGCAACATCGCCCGAGCCGTTCACCCGATAGAGTGCGCCGTTCGGTTCCGTTTCATCCCTATCCGTACTGCCGACCCAGAAGCGGCCACGGCGGTCACACTTGCCATCATTAAACCGGTTGTTGGGAAACCTGATTTCGGGGGTGGCGAAGATTGTTAACGACTTCAAATCGGCATCGAGACGCACCAGCCCGGCATTGGTCCCGGCAATGAAGCCACCGTCGGCCCGCTTGACGATGCAGCCGAATTGGTAGTCTTGCGGAAACACCTGCCGGTCACCGGATCGGGGGTCCAGGCGCAGGATCGTCCGGCCCTCGATATCCACCCAGTAAACCACCCGTTCCTTCGGACACCAGGCCGGCGCCTCACCCAAGATCGTTTCAGCCGGCCAGATACATTCGACGGAAGGCAAAGCGGTCATTGCCGATCCCTGCGCCGCAGCAGAACCTGGGCGATAATCAGCAGTGTCAAGGATACCCCCAAGACCATGGAGCCGATGACATTGACCTCGGGCGTGATGCCGCGCCGAATCGATGAAAACACATAAACCGGCAGGGTCGTGTTGGCCCCCGCGACAAAGAACGAGATGATGAAATCATCGAAGCTAAATGTGAAGCTCAACAGAAAACCGGCAAGCACCGCGGGGAATATCTGCGGCAGAGTGATCTGGTAGAACGTCCGCCATGGTGTTGCGTATAGGTCTTCCGACGCCTCGATCAAGGCCCGATCCATGCCGGCAATTCGTGCCCGCACCAGAATGATCACCAACGACATGGTAAACAGCGTATGGGCCGCAATGACGGACGCATAACCGAGCGAAAATTTCGGCGCCTTAACGCCTTCCGGCCACAAGGAGGCCAGTATGGGGTTCAGGAGATCAAAGACCGTTACCAACGCGACCAGGGTGGCGATGCCGATCACGATACCCGGGATCATGATCGATACGTAGATGAGCCCATCGAACAGGACCCTCATGGGACCGCGCACCCGTTGCAGGGCAAGTGCCGCCGAGGTTCCCATGACACTCGATAGGATGGCCACCGACAGAGCGATAATCAGGCTGGTCGTAAGGGCGTCGATCACGAACGGATTGGACAGCGCCTTGCCGTACCATTTCACGCTTAATCCCTGGAAATCGCTGGCGTGGCGCCCGGAATTAAAGCTGAACAGGACGATGATGCCGATCGGCACATAGAGGAACAGATAGACCGCAATGGAGTAGAGGCGCATGACCCTATCCCCTACCTTTGGTATTACATCAAGGGTTCATCGCGACCGGTCGTTTTGCCCATCGTCACACGCATGTACAGGCTGACCGTGATTAACATGATGATGACGAGTGTGACCGCCACTGCCGAGCCAAACGGCCAGTTCCTGGATTGCAGGAACAAGTCGACCAACGCATTGCCGATAAAGAAGACCTTGCCGCCACCGAGAAAGGCGGGAATGAGAAATTCACCCATCAACAAGATGAACACCAGCATGCACCCCGTCGCCACGCCCGGCATGGAAAGTGGCAAGGTCACTTGGAGGAAGGTACCGAACGGCGAGCCGCCAAGATCGCTGGATGCTTCCAGCAATCGCTTATCGAGCTTTTCCAGTGAAACAAAAATCGGAAAAACCATGAGAGGCAGATAGCCGTAGACGATGCCCACCATCACGGCGCCCGGGGTATTGATGAGGCGAACGCTCTCCATGCCGATGAACTCCAGCAGCGCCGGAATTCCGCGCCCACCGAGAATGAAAATCCAGGCATAGGTACGGATCAGCAAACTGGTCCAGAATGGAACAATGACCAAAACCAGCAGCAAGAGTTTCCACCGCGAGCCCACCTTGACGGCGAGATAATAGGCCAGCGGATAGGCAACGAGGAGGCTTAGCAACGTGCCAAGCGGCGCGAATGTCATGGTGTTTTTGAACGCGGTAAGGCGTGCTGGCAAATTGGCGTACTGGTCGAATGTAAATGCCGCCGCGTAGCCCCCCATCGGCGCGCGCGCGCCAAAGCTGAAAATGACGACGACAACCAGAGGCATCACCAGCAAGATCAGGAACCATGCCGTAGTAGGCGCCAAGAGCGCTACCGTCAGCCACGATCCTTGTCTGCCGCCCGTCGTTGTCGCCGCCATTTTCTATCGTCCTAACGCCGAGATCAGGCGGACTTGAAGCGAGCGATCACTTCGGCGCGCCCCGGATCGGTCAGGGTCTTGGCGGCGCCGAATTCGAGGCCGTCCATCAGTTCCTTGGCCGGATACAGGATCGGGTCGTTGAGCGTGCTGGCGGGCAGCATGGCATCGACCCGGGAATCGCTGGTCGGGTAACCGTGCGTGGCGAAGTCACGCGCCTGGATGTACGGATCCTGCATGTAGTTGATGAAGGCATAGGCCGCTTCCAGGTGCGGGGCATCCGACGGAATAGCGTAAAAGTCCGACCACAGCTCGCCGCCGTCCGACGCCACGATGTATTCCATCTCGGGAAAATCGGCGTTGAGCTGCTTGCCGTCGCCGGTCCAGCAGATCGACATCCAGGCATCGCCGCTGCGCATGCCCGGCTGGTAATCCGAGGTAATCGCAAACAGGTGCGGCTTGGAATCGATCAGCAGTTTCTCGGCCTTGTCGAGCTCGGCCGGGACGATGGAATTGAACGAGAAACCGAGCGCGCACATCGCGGCACCAATGGTGGTCAGCTGATAGTCATGCACGATGGTGTGGCCGGAACCCTTACCCATGGTAACCTCGAAGAAGTCCTTCCAGGATTTTGGGCCGCTCGTGATGTTCTTGGTATTGACCACGAAACCCGTGGTGCCCCAGTTCTTCGGAACGGCATAAACCTTGCCATTGACGGTCGCGGGACCGGCGAAGACGGGATTCTGAGAACCGGGGTCGTAGTTGGGAATGAGGGACAGATTC
>JAUXMA010000003.1 GCA_030623425.1 Rhodospirillaceae bacterium | reverse complement strand
CGCCCGCCAACGGCGCCGCCGCCGAATCCTTCATGCACATCGAGGTCACCCGCCAATCCGCCAACAGACTGAAAGATATCCAGGCCGGCTTGGAAGCCGTTCTCGGCGATATCCGCGCCGTCATCGAGGACTGGCGGGACATGCGCGAGAAAATGGCCGAGGTCCTCGTCGAGCTGGAAAATCGACCGGCCCCCAAACTAGCCGCAGAAGATGTCAACGAGGTGCGGAATTTCCTCTGCTGGGTCCACGCCAACAATTTCACTTTCTTAGGATTCCGCGAATACCTTTACAAGGAAAGCGGCGGCGAGGCGATCGTTCGCATCAGTCCGAAAAAGGGACTGGGCATTTTGCGCGATCCCAATGTCACCGTCTTCCGGGAACTGAGCGCTCTCGTCAAACAGCCCGACCTTTTAATGGTCACCAAGACCAGCCAGCGCTCGACCGTCCACCGCCCGGTGCATATGGACGCCATAGGAATCAAGTGCCTTGATTCGAAAGGCAAGGCGATCGGCCAGTACCTGTTCGTTGGTCTTTTCACCTCGTCGGCCTATCACAGCAGTCCCCGCGAAATTCCCTTTTTGAGACGCAAGGTGCTGAAGATTTTCGAACGCGCCGACATGCCACCGACCAGCCATGACGGCAAGGCGCTGCTCAACGTTCTCGAGACCTTTCCCCGCGACGAGCTGTTCCAGGCCACGGAAGAGCACATGTTCCAGACCAGCCTGGGGATCATGAAACTTCATGAACGTCCGCGGCTAGTCGCCTTGTTCGTCCGCCGTGACGAATACGAACGCTTCATTTCCTGCCTCGTCTACATTCCGCGCGATCTTTACTCCACCGATCTTCGCCGCCGCCTTGATGACATCCTGGAAGGGGCTTTCGCCGGCAAGGTGACGGCCCATTACTCCCAACTCGGCGAGACGCCATTGGCGCGCCTTCATACGATCATCGGGACGACGCCTGGGCAAATTCCCGATTACGACGCCGACGAAATCGAAGCCCGCCTGGTCGACGCGGCGCGGACATGGAGCGATCATTTGCGACAGGCCCTCGTCAACGCCCACGGCGAAGAAGAAGGCTCGACACTTTACCTGCGTTACCGGCGGGCCTTCCGCTCCGGCTATCGCGAGCGGTTCGACGCCGAGACGGCTCTCGCCGACATCGCCAAGGTGGAGCAGACTCTCGACACCGGCGAACTGGGCATGAACCTCCGCAGGCCGGCGGCGGCGGCGGCGAACATATTCTGGTTCAAGGTTTACCACCCCGAGCGACCGATCCCCCTGTCCGATGTCCTGCCGATGTTGGAGCACATGGGACTGAAGGTGATTACCGAGATCCCCTATGCCATCCATCCCGAGGACCGTGGCGCCCGTTTGGTGATGATCCATGATTTCGAGCTCGAGACCCGGAACGGCGCCGGCGTCGACCTCGATTCCATCCGCGACAATTTCAAGGACGCCTTCGCCCGCGTCTGGCGCGGCGAGGTCGAAAGCGACGGTTTCAACGCTCTCGTCCTCGGCGCCGGATTGACTTGGCGCCAGGTCGTGGTGCTCAGGGCTTACTGCAAGTATTTGCGGCAGGCGGGATGCGCCTTTTCCCAGGCCTACATGGAACAAACCCTGGCCAATAATCCGCCGATGACCCGTCTGTTCGTCGAGCTTTTCCAGGCCACCTTCGACCCGGCGGCCGGCAAGGACGCCGGCAACCGCGCCAAAAAGATCGGCAAAAAACTGCGCAAGGGATTGGAGGCGGTGGCCAGCGCCGACGAAGACCGTATCTTGCGCCGTTACCTGAACCTGATCGAATCTATCTTGCGGACCAATTTTTTCCAGCAAGAGGAGGCTGGCGGGCCGAAGCCTTATCTTTCGTTCAAATTGGATAGCCGCCAAGTCGACGAACTGCCGTTGCCGAGGCCGTTCCGCGAGATCTTCGTTTACAGCCCGCGTGTCGAAGGCGTCCACCTGCGCTTCGGCAAGGTCGCCCGCGGCGGCCTGCGCTGGTCGGACCGGCGCGAAGACTTCCGTACCGAAATCCTCGGCCTGGTCAAGGCGCAGCAGGTGAAAAACTCGGTCATCGTGCCGGTCGGATCGAAAGGCGGTTTCGTCGTCAAGCGCCCGCCCGACGGCGGCGACCGGGAAGCCCTGATCAATGAAGGCATCGAATGCTACCGGACCTTCGTCCGCGGCCTGCTCGACATCACCGACAACCGCAAGGGCAACAAGGTCGTGGCTCCCGAAAACGTCGTCCGCCTGGACGGTGACGATCCTTATTTGGTGGTCGCGGCGGACAAGGGCACGGCGACCTTTTCCGACATCGCCAACACGATTTCGAAGGCTTACGGCTTCTGGCTCGGCGATGCCTTCGCCTCGGGCGGCAGCGCCGGATATGACCACAAAAAAATGGCCATCACCGCTCGTGGCGCCTGGGAATCGGTGAAAAGGCACTTCCGCGAGTTGGACCTCGACATCCAGGAACAAAACTTCACCGTCCTCGGCGTCGGCGACATGTCGGGAGACGTTTTCGGCAACGCCATGTTGCTTTCGCCATGCATCAAGCTGATCGGCGCTTTCAACCACCGCCACATTTTCGTCGATCCCAGCCCCCATCCGGCGACCGGCATTGGCGAACGCAAGCGCCTGTTCGGGCTTCCGCGCTCGAGCTGGAACGACTACGACGGCAAACTGATTTCCAAGGGCGGCGGGGTTTTCGATCGCCGCGCCAAGTCGTTGACGCTCTCGCCCCAGATCATGAAACGCTTCAACATCACCAAGAACCGCGTCACCCCCAACGAACTGATCAAGGCGCTGTTGGCCGCCCAGGCGGACCTCCTGTGGTTCGCCGGCATTGGCACCTACGTCAAAAGCTCGGACGAGAGCGACGCCGAAGTCGGCGACCGCGCCAATGACGCCGTGCGCGTCGATGTGCCGGCCTTGCGCTGCCGGGTCATCGGCGAGGGGGCGAATCTCGGCGTCACCCAACGTGCCCGCATCGAATTCGCCCTTGGCGGTGGCCGCGTCTACGCCGATCACATCGACAATTCGGCCGGCGTCGACTGCTCCGATCACGAAGTCAACATAAAGATGCTGTTGGACCAACTGGTCGGCGGCGGCGACATGACCCGAAAACAGCGCAACGCGTTGCTCGCCAGGATGACCGGCGAGGTGGCCGAATTGGTGCTCAGGGACAACTATCTGCAGTCCCAAGCGATCAACCTGATCGATGCCAACCGAGTTAGGATTTTCGACAATCAGGTCCGCTTGATGCGCCTGCTGGAAAAAAAAGGCCGGCTCAACCGCGAGGTGGAATTCCTCCCCGACGACGAGACCCTGGGCGAACGGGCGGCGGCGAAACAGGGACTGACCGCGCCGGAAATCTCCGTGCTCATATGTTACAGCAAGATCTGGCTTTATGACGAGCTTTTGCAATCGGACCTTCCCGACGATCCGTATCTGGCCGCCGATCTGATCGGCTATTTCCCGGCGCCGTTGCGGCGAAAATACAAAAAGGCCATCGGCCGCCACCGCTTGCGCCGCGAGATCATCGCCACCCGCGTCACCAACAGCCTGATCAACCGGGTCGGCGGCACGTTCGTCCATCACTTTTCGGAACGCTCCGGCTTTCTGTCCAGCACTATCGCCAGGGCCTACATCATTACCCGCGAAGTCTTCGCCATCAGGGACCTTTGGCAAGCCATCGAAGACCTGGACAATATGGTCCCCGCCTCGATCCAGACCGCCATGCATCTTGACATCAACCGCTTGATCGACTGGGGAACCTTGTGGTTCCTGCGTCACGGCAAGCATCCCTTGGACATCGGCGCCTACGTCGGCGAATTCGCCAAGGGCATCGAGGCGTTGGTGGCCGGATTGGACGACGTCCTTCCCCGCCAGTACCGTGACGACGTCGGCGAACGCGCCCGGCTTTACACGAAAAACGGCGTCTCCGAAGATCTGGCCTTGCGGATCACCGGGCTGGTCAATCTGTACTCGGCTTGCGACATCGTCTGCCTGGCCGCCGGCCGGAAAGTTGCCGTCATTGCCGTCGCCCAGCTTTACTTTGCCGTCGGAACCCGGTTCATGATGGGGCACCTGCGCGCCGCCTCCGAGCGGGTGGATTCCCAGACTCATTGGCAAATACTGGCGGTGGCGGCGCTGATCGAGGAGATTTACGACCACCAGCTGGCTCTCACCGCCCAGATTCTCGACTCCGCCGGCGGGGCGATGGCCGTCGATAAAGCCATCGCCATCTGGGAGGACAAAAACCGGGCCGCCGTCGAGCGCACCGATCAACTTTTAGCCGAACTGGGAACGTCGGAAATCAACGACTTGTCGATGATCGCCGTCGCCAGCCGTCAGTTGCGCGCCATGGCCGAAACCTCGCTTTCGTGACGGTTTCCTAGGCGATGGCCGAAATCCCTTTGCGCGGCGGGGAAACGGCGGGCGAAACAAGCATCGCGCCTTTCCGCGCCCTGTTCGCCTGGTGTTTGTTCGACTGGGCCAATTCGGCCTTTCCGACCGTCATCATCACCTTCGTCTTCGCCGCCTATTTCACCCAGGCGGTGGCCGCCGACGTGGTGACGGGGACCGCTCAATGGGGGTACGCGATGGCCGCCTCAGCCTTCGCCGTAGCCCTTTCAGCGCCTTTTTGCGGCGCCATGGCCGATCATTCGGGGCGTCGAAAACCGTGGCTTCTGACCTTGACCGCGCTTTGCGTCGCCGCCACCGCCCTGCTTTGGTTCACCCGCCCGGATCCGGCCGACGCCCTTTGGGCCCTGGTCTGCGTCGGTGTCGCCAATTTCGCGTTTGAAATGGGCCAGGTGTTCTACAACTCGATGCTGCCGGATTTGAGCCCCAGGGCCAGGATCGGACGGATTTCCGGTTGGGGTTGGGGACTGGGCTACGCCGGCGGCCTGGTCTGCTTGGGCCTCGTTTTGGCCGGTTTCGTTGAGACCGATGATCCCTGGTTCGGCCTTGCCAGGGACTCGGCCCAGAACCTGCGGGCGACGGCGCCGCTGACCGCCGTCTGGTTCGCCGTCTTCGCGGTGCCGCTGTTCGCCCTGACCCCCGATGCCGCGGCCACCGGTATCGGCGCCAGGGAAGCGTTCCGCCGCGGCGTGGCGTCCCTGTGGGAGACCCTCAAACATATAAGGGACTATGCCCAAATCGCCCGCTTCCTGATCGCCCGGATGATCTACACCGACGGACTCAACACCTTGTTCGCCTTCGGCGGCATTTACGCCGCCGGTACCTTCGGCATGGATTTCTCCGAGCTGATTATTTTCGGCATCGGAATGAACCTCGCCGCCGGCCTTGGTGCCGTCCTTTTCGCCTGGGTCGACGACTGGATCGGCCCGAAACGGACCATTCTCATCGCCGTCGCGGCCTTGACCCTGTTCGGCGGGGCTTTGCTGTTCGTCCAGTCGAAGACTCTTTTCTGGGTTTTCGGCCTGCCGCTGGGTATTTTCATCGGCCCGGCGCAAGCCGCCAGCCGCTCGATGATGGCGCGCCTGGCGCCAGCGCGACTGCGCGCCGAAATGTTCGGGCTCTACGCGCTTTCCGGCAAGGCGACGGCCTTCCTGGGTCCGCTGGTGCTGGCCTGGATGACCAGCTACGCCGGCAGCCAGCGGGCCGGCATGGCGACGATCCTGGTTTTTTTCATCATCGGAATGGTATTGCTGTGGCCGGTTTCCGATTCCCATCGTTGAACCGGGGCGTTGAACCGGGGCGTTGAACCGAAACCGAGAATAAAGCAGACTCCTCTCATGACTTTTCCCGACAGCAAATATTCCAACATCGCCGCCTACTGCGACGACTATTTCCAGCAAACGAAAGCCGCCGCCGCCGGCGTCGACCGGCGGCGGCTGCAACAGGCGGCGGAACTGCTGGAGGCGGCCTATCAGCGGGGCGCCACCCTCTTCGTTTGCGGCAACGGCGGCTCGGCCGCCATCGCCAACACCTTTGTCTGCGATCACGCCAAGCTGATCCAGACCGACACCGATCTCGTTCCCCGCGTGGTCTCTCTCAGCGCCAATATCCCGATGATGACCGCCATCGCCAACGACATCTCTTACGATGACATCTTCGTCTACCAATTGCGCTCCTCGGCCCGGCCCGGCGACGTCTTGCTGAGCGTCAGTTCGTCGGGGGATTCCGAGAACATCGTCAAGGCGGCGGCGTGGGCGCGGCAAAACAAGCTCGACGTCATCGCCTTCACCGGATTCGACGGCGGGCGCAGCGGCGAACTGGCGAGCGTGCATGTCCACGTCGAGGCCGACAATTACGGCGTCATCGAGGATACCCATCAGTCGCTGATGCACATCCTAGCCCATTTCATCCGCCAGAACCGGATGAGCGAGGGACTCATCGCCGGCCGCAAGTTCTGACCCACTTCGTGGGATTGATCAATCACGATCCGCTCTAATGGCGAAAGTGGCGCATGCCGGTGAAGACCATGGCCAGGCCCCGTTCGTCGGCGGCGGCGATGACCTCGCCGTCGCGCCGGCTGCCGCCCGGCTGGATGATCGCCGTGACGCCGGCCCCGGCGGCCGCCAGGAGGCCGTCGGCGAAAGGAAAGAAGGCGTCCGAGGCGACCACCGAGCCGGCGGCGCGGCTGGTTTTCTCGCCCGCCGCCCTGGCCGCGCCCTCGGCTTTCCAGGCGGCGAGGCGGGAAGAATTCACCCGGCTCGTCTGGCCGCCGCCGATGCCGACGGTGACCTTGTTTTTGGCGTAAACGATGGCGTTCGATTTGACATGCTTGCAGACGGTGAAAGCGAATTCCAGATCGGCCATTTCGGCTTCCGTCGGCGCCCGCTGGGTGACCACCTTCATTTCGTCGAGGACGGCGTTGTCCCTTCCCTGCAAGAGGAAACCGCCGGCAAGCGACTTGAAGCTCATGCCCGGCGCGGCCGCGTCGGGCATGGCGGCGGTGACGAGAACGCGCAGGTTTTCCTTCGCCGCCAGGATTTTACGGGCCGCCGGGTCAACCCCGGGCGCGATGACGACTTCGGTGAAAAGCTTGATGATTTCCTCCGCCGTCGCCGCGTCCAGCGCACGGTTGCAGGCGACGATGCCGCCGAAGGCGCTTTCCGGATCGCAGGCCAACGCCATGGCGTAGGCGTCGACGAGGGTCGCCGATACGGCGACGCCGCAGGGATTGGCGTGTTTGATGATTGCACAGGCGACGGTCTCGAATTCGGCGACCAGTTCGAAGGCGGCATCGGTATCGTTGAAATTGTTGTAGCTCAGTTCCCTGCCCTGAATCTGCTCGGCGCTGGCGACGCCGGGCCGGCATTCGCCGTCCCTGTAGAAAGCCGCCTGTTGGTGCGGGTTTTCGCCATGGCGCATGACCTGCCCGAGCTTGCCGCCGAAGGCGATGCGGTCGGGAAAGGTTTCCCCCACCTGGCCGTTGAACCAGCCGCCGATGGCCGCGTCATAGGCGCCGGTGCGGGCGTAGGCCTTCGCCGCAAGGCGCTTGCGGAAGGAGGCGGAGGTGGCGCCGTCGTTGGCCTTCATCTCTTTCATGACGATGCCGTAATCGGCTGGATCGACGACCACCGTAACCGATTCGTGGTTTTTCGCGGCGGCGCGGATCATCGCCGGGCCACCGATGTCGATGTTTTCGACGCAGGCATCAAAGTCGGCGCCTTCGGCCACCGTCGCCTCGAAAGGATACAGGTTGACCGCCAAAAGGTCGATCGGCGCGATGCCGAGCTCGCCCATGGCCCGTTGGTGATCCGGGTCGCCACGCTTGGCCAGGAGGCCGCCATGGATGAGGGGTTGCAGCGTTTTCACACGGCCGTCGAGGATTTCGGGAAAGCCGGTATGATCGGAAACCTCGGTGACCTGTACCCCGGCATCGCGCAAGACATTCGCCGTCCCGCCGGTGGAAAGAACTTCAATCCCGTAGTCGCTAAGAAATCGACCGAATTCGAGCAAATCCGTCTTGTCCGAAACGGAAATCAAGGCTCGGCGAATGCGACTCGAGGATGACGGCGGCATGGGCCCGTCACCCGGATGCCGCCAAGGAAATTATCGCTTCCCGCTCTTTGTATTCGGGCACCAGCCGGCGAATGGTCGCCACCACCCGGCTGGAATCGGCGGCGTTGCAGGCGGCGGTCAATTCGTCCATGGCGCGCGCCAATTGGACGGCATCGGCGGCATGGGGCGCGGCGAGAAGGATCCCGGGGCATTCCGTCGGAACCAAGTGCTCGCCGCCATAGAATATTTCCTCGGCCAGTTTTTCGCCGGGGCGGGGGCCGGTGATGACGATTTCGATGTCCTCGCCGGGTTTCAGCCCGGCAAGGCGGATCATCTGTTTGGCGAGGTCCAGGATCAGCACCGGCTCTCCCATGTCGAGAACGAAGATTTTGCCTTGTTGTTCAAGATCTTTCCGGCCCAAGGCCGAGGCTAGCAACACCAATTCCACCGCTTCGCGTTCGGTCATGAAGTAACGCTTCATTCCGGGATCGGTGACGGTGAGGGGACCGCCGTTCGCCAACTGCTTCTGGAACCGGGGCACCACCGAGCCGGTGGAACCTAAAACATTGCCGAAACGAACGGTGAGGAAGCGGGTTCCATCGCCGGTGTCCGGACGAATGTCCAAAGCTTGGCAATACTGCTCGGCGATCCGCTTCGTTGTTCCCATGACACTGGTCGGATTGACCGCTTTGTCGGTGGAAATCAGCACCATCGCCAAAGCCTTCGAGGCGATGGAAGCGTCGGCGACATGGATGGTGCCGACGATGTTGGTGGCGACGCCTTCGAAGATGTTGTCCTCGACAAGGGGAACGTGCTTCAGCGCGGCGGCGTGGAAAACCAGTTCCGGCCGGATTTCGGCGAAGATTCGCATGATCCGGTCACGCTCGCGGATGTCGGCGAGAAAGGCCCGGCGTTCGAGGCGGGGATGGCGTTCCGCCATTTCCATGTCGATGGTGTAGAGATTGTATTCGGAATGATCGATGAGGATCAGCTCGGCGGGCTCGTAGGTGGAAACCTGGCGCGACAGTTCGCTGCCGATGCACCCGCCCGCTCCGGTCACGAGAATTCGTCTATGTTCTATGAGGGCGCGCATGGCATCCCGGTCGAGTGCCGTCTGCGGCCGGCCCAACAGATCCTCGAGGGCTATGGGCTTGACTTCGACTTTCTCCGACATCCCGCTCCTGAAATCGGTGAGTTTGGGCAGCCGCGCCAAGGTCATGCCCAACCGGCTGGCTTCTTCCAGCAACTGGCGCACTCTTGGTTTGTCCATGTCGTCCCTGGTCAGAATCAGCCGCCGCGGGTGATCGTTCAGGTTCGCCAACTTTTCAACGACGGCGGCCATCTCATCGGTGGTGCCCATGACATTCACGCCATGGATGTGACGGCCCACCCGCGAGGAATTCTCGGCGACGATCCCGACCACGCGGTAGTTGGCCTCGCGCGATCGCGAGATCGACCGGATGAACAGTTCCGCCCCGTCGCCGGCGCCAACGAGAAGGACGGGAATGCGGGGATGGTCTTCTTTTTCCAGGCGGATATCGAGGCGCCGGTCCTTGTACAGCCGGTAACAAAAACGCGGCCCTCCGAGAAGCGCCATCAAAACGAACCAGTTGATGACCGGCAACGACCTGGGAAGGGCATCAAGGCGCATCCACAGGAACATCACCAAGAGAAAGGTCATTACCACCAGGGTGGCCGAACGGGCGATCGCCAGGAGATCGTTCAAGGAAGCATAGCGCCATACCCCCCGGTAAAGTCCCATGGACAAGAACACCACGGCGGCGATGGCCGTGAAAATCACCCCCGCTTGCGTCAGGGTCTCGGCGGTCGAATAGAAAAAGAAATCCTCGCCGAGCCGCAGATAGAGCGAAATGGCGAAGGACGCCGCCGCCATGATGATATCATGTACATAGGCGACGTAGCCGCGGGGAGAGATCCTTGCCAGCATGTTGATGGACGCCCGAGAGCCTCGTTTCAAGAGCGGCCGGGGGAGAGGAACCAAGCCGCCGTTTTCTCCATTCCTTGTAGCATGGCGAATGGCGGCGTCCAGCCCAATTCACGGCGGATCCTGCCATCGTCGATCTGAAGCGAGCCCAAAAGACGGGCCACCGCCGCCGATTGTCCCACCATTCCGCCAGCCAACCGCAACATCACGGAGGGAACGGCAAATAGCCGCGCCGGGCGCTTCAAGGCGCCGGCCACGCGGCGGACCAATTCCGGGGTCGAAACGTCCTCGCCGTCGCCGACAAGATATGTCCGCCCCGCCGCATCCGGATGCGCGAGGCAACGGATGACGGCGTCGGCAAGGTTGCCGACATAGATCATGGAACGCCGGTTGGCGATTCCGCCGAGCGGCAGGGGCGGGGCCTTGCGGCACAATTTCAAGAGGCTTAGAAATCTACCCTTGACGCCTTCGCCATAGATCAGGGGGGATCTCAAGACCACCGTTTCCAACTCACTCTTCGCGGCGATCCCGGCAAGGGTCTTTTCGGCTTCCCATTTCGACAACCCGTAAGCGTCGGCCGGCGCCGGCGGGTCATTTTCCGAGAACGGCGCTGCTTCCGTTTCCTCGCCGTTGACTTTGACGGTGCTCAAGAAAAGCAGGCGGCGAACGCCGGCCTCGACCGCCGCTTCCGCCAGCCGCCGCGTACCATCCCTGTTGATCCTGCGGTGCTCGGCCAACGGATCGGCGGCGGTCTCATTGACGACGTGGACGCGGGCGGCCAGGTGGATGACCGCCTCGACGCCGCTTAACGCTCCGCCCCAATCGGTTTCAGGGCCGATGTCGGGAACCGGGCGTATTTCCAGGCCGTCCAAGCCCGCCGCCGCCGGATCGCGCACCGCCGCCGAAACGTCATGGCCGGCGGCAAGCAGCGCCGGGCATAAGGTCCGCCCAAAAAAACCGCTAGCGCCGGTGACAAGAACCCGGGTCATGGAGCAACCGGTTCGGAATCCGCGGACAAGCCGATTTGCCCCCCCAGTCCGCGTATCACCATCTCCAGAACCTCGATCATTCGCCGGGCTTGCTGCTCGCGGCTGTACGACGGCGCCGCCTCGAAGCTTTTTTTGGCGAAGGCGGCACGGACTTCACTTTCCGTCATCAACTTGCGGACGGCGGCGGCCAAGGCGTCGGGGTCCTCGGCGGGCACCCAAAGGCCTGTTTCCTCTTTCAGGATAATACGGCTGGCTTCGCCTTCGGGGGCGGCAAGCAAGAGCGGCAGACCCATGCCCATGGCCTCGAAGATCTTCGATGGGATAACGCCGGCGAAAACGGGCGAATCCTTCAAATGCACCAAGGCCACGTCACAGAGGCTCCACACCGTCGGCATTCTTTCCTTTGGCTGGGACGGCATGAACACCAAGTTATCGAGATTCCGCCGCGCCGCGTCGGCGATCAGGTTTTCCCTTTCGGCGCCGCCGCCGACGAGCAGGAAACGGACAGCGTTCACGCCTCGCAGCCGCTCGGCCGTATCCAAAACATTGCCGAGAGCATGAGCCATGCCGTGAGTGCCCATGTAGCCGATGACGAAACATCCGCCCAGACCCCACTGCCTGGCCAGGCCTAAGTCCCGCGGCCGTGGTCCGTAGCGCGACACATCGACACCGTTCATGACCACGCCGATCTTGCCGGCGGGAACGCCGCGCGAAACCAGATTGTCCTTGAAAGATGCCGTCAGGGCGACGACCGCCGCCGCCTTGCGGTAGAGATAAAGTTCAAGTTTCTCGATGACGCGCAAAACCCAGCCTCCGCGTAGGACTCCAACGGCGGCGATCGAGGCTGGCCAAAGGTCGCCCAGCTCGAAAACGAAGGGCACGCGCCGCGCCGCGCTCACCGCCCAGCCGGCGACGGCGGCGAAAAATTGCGGCGACGTGGCGGCAACCAGATCAGGTTTTTCCGCGAACAAGCCGGCCGCGAAACCGACGACCATGAAACTCAGGAAATCCAGCGTCCGCCTGAATACCCCCTCGTTGGAAGCGATGTAGGTCTTGACTCTGACGACCTTGATTCCCGACACGTTCTCGCCCCGGAGCCAGTGGTTCTTATAGCCTTCAAACAGCCGGCCATGGGGAAAATTGGGGGCGCAAGTGATCACGGTGACCTCGTGTCCCCACTCGATCCAGTAACAGGCCCGTTCATAGACCCGAGTCGCCGCGGCGTTGGTCTCGGGAGGAAAATTCTCGCTCAGGAAAAGGATTTTCATGACCGCCGCTTATTGGCGGGCGCCGTTTGTTTCCAGCCCCCAAGATAAACCAGCAATGCGGCCGTCGTCACGGCGGCCGCGGTTAGTGCCGTCCAAATCAGGCCGCTCGCGGCCACCCCCGCCAGAGCCATCAACAAGAAATTGACAAGACAAATCGCCCGAACCACCGTGGCATGGCTCAGACCTCTTTGCACGGCGCGTTGATAGTAGTGTTGGCGGTGGGCTTGCCATATCCGTTCGCCGCGAAGCGCCCGACGGCTAAGTGTTATCGTCGAATCGGCCAGATAGTAAAGGGGAAGAATCAGAGCCGCCGCCCATTGGCCACTAGCGGCAAGAGACAACAACAACCAGCCAAGGAGGAATCCCAACGGCACGCTGCCGACGTCTCCCAAGAAGATTTTCGCCGGATACCAGTTCCACCAAAGAAATCCAAGGGCGGCGGCGGCGGCGGTTAAAGCCAGGAAGGAAAGCGTTCCATCCATACCGACGATTCCAGCGGCTATGACGATACCGATGCCGATGCAAGCGGTCTCGGCGCTGGCGATACCATCAATGCCGTCCATGAAGTTGAACAGATTGACAAACCATAGCCAGAAAAAGCCCGCCGTCAGCAAATCAAAGATTGGTGGCAACAGATCGGCGAAATAGGTGCCGTGAACAGGCGTTGCGACTAAAATGACCGTAATGGCGGTAGCTTGCATCAATAACCGAACAAGCGGCGGCAGGCCGTGAAGATCGTCGTACCAGGAAACAGCGGCAAGAAAGATGGTACAACCCACGACAGTCATGATCTGCAACGACAAGGCAGTCTCTTGTATGCCGATGACAGTCCAAGCCAATATCAGAACGATGATGACGGCAATGCCGCCGCCATGTGGAGTCGGCTGGCTGTGACTGCTCCTTTCATTAGGATAATCAAGAATGGCGCGCTTTCGAAGAACCGGCAGCACTGCTCGTGTGCCGGCGAACGACGCGGCGAAGACGATAACGAAAAAAGCAACCAGCGTGATCCAACTCATGGCTGGAGTGTATGATAAACCTTGTCCGCAAACAAAATATCTCTCCAGGAAGCTTGTTCTTCTACTTAATCTTATACTATATTAGATATATATAAGAAAGGTTGTTGTTGTAGTAGTACAGCAAAATATGAGGATTATAAGTTATATATGATAAGTCCACTGAAAGTAATATTCACAAGAGCGATAGTTTGAATATGTGGGAAACATGTGGATAATGTTATCAAAAATGAAAGATTTCATCGCTTTTTTCGTATCATGGAATAACGGTAATATTAGGGAAAACGCAACCTTTGAAATAAATTATCCAGGGATTTTTCGAGAGGTGGATAATATTGTACATTGATGATTATCAGGTGCACGAACTTTGAATGAAATGGGATTGATTTAGAGGAAACGTTCAAAAGACGCGGTTATCCCCAATGCGTTCGAACTTATGCCACATGAATGATAGCAATATGTCATGAAGATATTTCATCTTCATCTGGTTTCCGATTCCACGGGTGAAACCGTGAGTACAGTGGCACGCGCGAGTCTGGTGCATTTCGACAACATTCAAGCCAAAGAACATATGTGGAGAATGATTCGCGATATGAGCCAAATGAAGGAAGTCATCGCTGGCATCAAAGCCAACCGCGGTTTCGTTCTTTACACCATTGTCAATGACGAGCTTCGCGAGGCCTTGGAAGAGGGATGTCGAAAGTCGAAGGTGCCATGCGTTCCCCTTCTCGACACGATTGTTACCGCCATGGGGAATTTTTTTAATGCCGAAGTCCATGCCCAGCCTGGACGCCAACACATCATGGATGCCGAATATTTCAACCGCATCGAAGCCATTCATTACGTACTCGGTCATGACGACGGACAATCCATGAGCGACCTGAACAAAGCCGACGTGATCGTTGTCGGCATTTCCAGAACTTCGAAAACGCCAACTTGCATTTATCTTGCAAACCGTGGCGTCAAAGCTGCCAACATCCCCATCGTTCCCGGTTGTCCACTACCACCGGAATTGACCAAGGCGGCGTTTCCGTTGATTGTTGGACTGACCTGCGACGCCAAGAAGCTCATTCAAATTCGCAAACACCGCCTGCGCATGGTTAAACAAAACGAAAAAACGGATTACGTCGATATCGAAACGGTATCGGAAGAGATCGACCATGCATGTCGGTTCTTCGAAAAGTACAATTGGCCGGTGATCGACGTGACCCGCATTTCCATTGAGGAAATCGCCGCCACCATTCTCCAGATGTACAGTCACCGCTTGAAAAAGCTTTGCTGATAAAATTCAGGCTGTTGACATAACGGAATGAATAACGGCGACAAGACAATCAAAGCCGGCGTCATGGGCTGGCCCGTCAGCCATTCCCTGTCGCCTAGATTGCACGGATACTGGCTCAAAGCCTACGGCGTCAACGGGACTTATGAAGCCATGGCCGTGAAGCCGGATGCGTTCGCGCAAGCTCTCAAGGACCTGTCCGAAAAGAGTTTTGCTGGCGTCAATGTTACGGTGCCGCATAAGGAAGCGGCGCTCGCCGCCGTCGATGCCAGCGGGGCGGAAGCCGTTCGTACCGGTGCCGTCAACACCATCGTCGTCCGGACGGACGGAACTCTTTTGGGCCGCAATACCGACGTTTACGGTTTTATGAAAAACCTGGAATCAAGTCATCCGAACATACTGCTCGAGCAGGGTCCGGCGGTGGTCCTCGGCGCCGGCGGCGCGGCGCGGGCGGTATGCGCTTCCTTGATTGACGGCGGTGTCGCCGAACTGCGCCTGGTCAACCGCACCTTGTCCCGCGCCGAAGCCCTGGCCGAACACATCGGTGGTCCTATGAAAATCTATTCCTGGAAGGAACGGGACCTGGCTCTTGACGATGCGCTGTTGCTCGTCAACGCGACGAGCCTCGGCATGGGCGGCGGGACGACGCTCGAGATGAACTTGACGCGGTTGCCGCTGAAGGCCGTGGTCAACGATATCGTCTACACTCCCCTGGAAACGCCTTTACTAAGAGCCGCGGCCAAGCGCGGCAACCCGGTCGTGGACGGTCTCGGCATGTTGCTGCATCAGGCGCGGCCTGGCTTTGCCGCATGGTTTGGCGTCGAGCCGGAAGTCACGCGGGGTTTGCGGTCTTGGATGTTGAAAGGTTTGCCTGGATAGCTTCGCATCATGGTCATTCTCGGCCTTACGGGTTCCATTGGCATGGGGAAATCCACCGCCGCCGATGCCTTTCGCTACTTGGGCGTCCCTATCCATGACGCCGACAAGACGGTCAAGGGGCTGATGGCGAAAGACGGCAGCGCGGTTGCCGCGATCGCCGATGCCTTTCACGGCGTGGTGCGAAACAGCGAGGTTGTCCATGAGAAACTCGCCGGTCGCGTTTTCGGCGATCCGCAAGCCTTGTCGGAACTGGAGTCCATACTTCATCCCATGGTGCGGCAACGGCAGCGACAGTTCCTTCGTGTCGCCGCCAGGCAAAGGCGGCCGCTGGTGGTCCTCGAGGTACCTCTCCTCTTTGAAACGGGGGAGGAAAAGCGTTGCGATGCCGTTGTCGTTGTCTCGGCCCCCCGGTTTGTCCAGGAACAAAGAGTTCTCGGACGGCCGGGAATGACGGAAAATCGCTTAAACGCCATCCTTTCGCGTCAGATGACCGACGCCGAAAAGCGACGCCGCGCCGATTTCATCGTCAATACCGGACTGGGACGTAGCTACAGCTTGCGCGCCATAAAAAACGTCGTCACTGTGACGGCCCGTTGGCAGGGAACGAAATGGCCCTCTCCGGGCTTTCCGGAACGAACGGTGTAAGGGGAAGATCGCTTGCGGGAAATCGTACTGGATACGGAAACCACTGGTTTAGATCCCAACGCCGGCGACCGCATCGTCGAGATTGGTTGCGTGGAGCTGGTTAATCACGTGGCCACGGGTAGAACCTTCCAGCGTTACGTGAATCCCGAAAGGGACATTCCCAGCCAAGCCTTGGCCGTGCATGGGCTGACGGAAGAAGTTCTGTCACGGCATCCGGTCTTCGCCGAAATCGTTGACGATTTCCTGGATTTTCTGGGCGAATCTCCATTGGTGATCCATAATGCCGGATTCGATCTGGGTTTCATAAACGCCGAACTGTCGCGTCTTCAACGACCACTCTTGTCACTGGACCGGACCATTGACACGGTGGAATTGGCCCGGCGCAAGTTTCCCGGCGCGCAAGCCAATCTGGATGCTTTGTGCCGTCGTTTCCGGATCGACAACTCGGACCGCGGCCTACACGGCGCGTTGAAGGATTCCTTTCTGCTGACCGAGGTCTATTTGGAACTCATCGGAGGCCGGCAGCCCGGTCTGGAACTGGCGTCGAGTGCCGTTCGCTCCGCCGCCGGCGGACAGCGGGACTTCCATCCGCCTCGTCCGCACGCGCCCAGCCCGGAAGAAGAAGCGGCGCATGAACGTTTTCTTGACGGCATGCCGGATTCGATCTGGCGGACGTGAGGCTGGCGAAGGGAATTGGATTTTCAGGACTTTTTCGGATTGCCAACCATCCCGCCTCCCGAAGTCGTACGGAGGGCAGGTTGGCATGGGCCAAAATCGCCGCCAATACGGATTGATCGGAAAGTGCTCTAACCCGCTTGTCCGGGATTAGCCGCCGCCTTTTTAGCCGTCTCGCCGTCGCCTTCACTGGCCAACTGGCGCACTTTGTTCTGGTACATGGCGACGAAATCCAACGGTCCCAACATGAGGGGAGGAAAACCGCCATCGCGGGAAACGTCGGCGACGATATTGCGGGCGAAGGGAAACAGCAGCCGGGGACACTCGATCAAAAGAACGGCTTGAAGATGCTCGGACGGGACCTTCAGGGTGAACACTCCGCCGTAGGCAAGTTCAAGCATGAAAGCCACTTTCTCGCCGAGCTTGCATTCGGCGTTGATATGCAGGGTCACCTCGAAAACTTTTTCCCGTAAAGGTTTTGCCTTGACCTCAACGTCGATATGGACATCGGGTTGCTGCGCCGGCTTCTCATTGAAGATTTCCGGGACGGCGGGAGCCTCGAAGGAAAGATCTTTGATGAACTGGGCATTGACGGTGACGGGAGTTTTCGCGGCATCGGGCTTGCCCGATTTCAGTGCCCCTTCACTGATTGCATCCGGCGTCCCGGCAGGGGTCTTGGCGGCGGTTTCCTTTGCGGCGCCGGCCTCTTTCGCGGCGGCGGCCTCTTTTGCGGCAGCGGTTTTGGCACGCCTCCTTAGTGGATTCATGATCATGATCTGGTTCCCCCATGGGTGAGTGGAAAGTGGCTAGCACGGATCGGGAACCGGAACAACCGTCTCAACTCCGCCCATGCCTCAGCGGAGAAACGGAGGAAAAGATTTCGTATCACCGCTGCTGGTTTTGTTTTTTTTATCTCTGTCCGCCGAGGTAATGTCCTGGTAATCGCCGTCGATAATGTTTTCAACGCCGGGCGCACCGGCCCGCCGGCGGCCGGAAAGGCGAGAATCCGTCTTTCCCGTGCGCCCGTCCAGCCGTTCCGGCGCTGTCAGATATCGCCGTATGATCCGACCCAGAATGGCGCGGACCGGTGGAAAAAATAGCAAGAGTCCGGCACTGTCGGTGACGAAGCCGGGTATCAAGAGAAGGGCGCCAGCCACCAACAGACACAAACCGTCGAAGACCTCGTTGACCGGAAAGCGTCCTCGTTCCAGGTGTTCCTTGGCCCGTTGCAAGGTTGTCAAACCTTGCCGGCGCAACAGCGCCACGCCGGCGATGGCGGTTAGAAAAACGGCGCTCAGCGTCGGCCACAGGCCGATTCGATCGCCGATCTCGACGAATACGGCGAATTCCACGCCTGGAATCACAATTATTCCAAATAGGAAAATGACGCGCATGCTTGTTCCGAATGAATTGATGCCTTATCTCTAACTTTAGAAAAAACGGTGCTAACCTGAAGATATCGATATAATGTGTTACCTGTTCCTGGCGCGGCAAGCCATAATTTCGTATAATTGTGTTTAACCCAGGGATGTTCGAAGGT
>JAUXMA010000156.1 GCA_030623425.1 Rhodospirillaceae bacterium | reverse complement strand
GCCGCCGCCGAGAGCGATTTGCCCAACGCCGACGCACCGGTCCCCGAAGCCCTCCCCGACGCGGCCGCCGAGCGCGATTTGAGCAAAGCCGAGGAACCGGTCCCCGAAGCCCTCCCCGAAAAGGCCGCCGAGAGCGCTTCCGGTAAGGTCGTCGCGACCGGCAAGCCGGAGCCGCCCGCGGCCAGCGCCGAAGCCAGGAACGGGGCCGAATCCATCGCCGATGAGGCGCCAGAATCTGGGAAACCGGCCTCGGCAAAGGACGAAAAAGACACACCGGAGCCGGCGACGGAAACGTCGGCGGAGACCAAGGCGGAGAATAAGCCCTGACAAATCCATCCTTTGGCCGTGTCTCATAATTATTATAAATATCAAATCGTTATATAATTATCCTACAAGAAAGGTTTATGATGGCGGAGATCAAGGCCAGCCAAGTCAAGGAACTGCGCGACAGAACCGGCGCCGGCATGATGGATTGCAAAAAAGCGTTGACGGAAACCGGTGGCGACGCGGAGGAAGCCGTCGACTGGTTGCGCAAGAAGGGCTTGGCGGCGGCGGCCAAGAAGGCCGGCCGGGCTGCCTCCGAGGGCCTTGTCGGCATTGCCGTCGGCGGCAAGGCCGGCGCCGTCGTCGAGATCAACGCCGAGACCGATTTTATCGCCCGCGACGGGAACTTTCAGAAGTTTGTGAAATCGGTGGCCGAAATCGCCCTTGACACCGGCGCCGACGTGCAGGCCTTGATGGACGCTCCCTTCCCTGATAGCGGCAGAACCGTCGCCGAGGAGCTCGTCCATATGATCGCTACCGTCGGCGAAAACATGACCTTGCGCCGAGCGGCGGCGCTTACCGTCGAGACCGGCGTCATCGGCTCTTACATGCACAATGCCTTGGCGCCGGGGCTGGGCAAGATCGGTGTTCTGGTCGCCCTCGAGGGCGGCGCCGCAACCGCCGCCCTCGAGGGCCTTGGCAAAAACCTGGCCATGCATGTCGCCGCGTCCAGTCCGCTGGCGGTGTCCCGCGACGATCTGGACCCGGCCTCCGTGCAGCGTGAACGCGCCGTCCTCGCCGACCAAGCGCGCCAATCCGGCAAACCGGAGGAGATCATCGAAAAGATGGTCGAGGGGCGTTTGCGCAAGTTCTACGAGGAGGTCTGCCTTGTCGACCAGACCTATGTGATCGACGGGGAAAGCAAGGTAGGCGAGGTCCTCGCGGCGGCCGCCAAGGAGGCCGGCGCGGCGGTCACCGTCAAGGGATTCGCGCGTTTTTGCCTGGGCGAGGGAATCGACAAGAAATCCGCCGACTTCGCCGCCGAGGTGGCGACGGCGGCCGGTGCCTGAACTCGGTTTTGGGCCTTGCCGGTAATTCAAACAAATAACCTGAAGACCTTGCCGCTGGCCTTGGTGTATGATAGCCGCCGCCAGCTACGGACACGGGGAATTTCTTGAACGTTTGGGTTTTGATTGAGCCCCGCCACGCCTGGCCGCCACGAGCGACCCCCCATTGCCGCCCGCTGTGTTGAACGGTAAGAATAATGTCCCGGAAACCGAAGTACCGACGCGTTCTGTTGAAATTGTCGGGCGAGGGGCTGATGGGCGATAGGGATTTTGGTTTCGATTCCAACACCGTCGAGCGCATTGCCGCTGAAATCCGCCACGTCCACGAGATGGATGTTCAAATCTGCTTGGTCATCGGCGGCGGCAACTTCTTTCGCGGCGTTTCCTCCGCCGCCTCGGCAATCGAGCGGACCAGCGCCGATTACATGGGGATGCTGGCCACCGTCATGAACTCCCTTGCCATGCAAAGCTTTATCGAGGGACAAGGGATTGAGGTCCGCATCCTTTCGGCCATCCCCATGTCAACGTTTTGCGAACCTTATGTCCGCCGCCGGGCCATTCACCATTTGCAAAAGGGCAGGGTGGTCATTTTCGCCGCCGGCACCGGCAATCCCTTTTTCACCACCGACACGGCGGCGGCGCTGAGGGCGGCGGAGATGGACTGCGAGGCTCTTTTCAAGGGCACCCAGGTCGACGGCGTTTACAACGACGACCCGAAAACAGTCAAAGACGCCGAACGTTTCGACCGCCTGACCTATCAAGACGTGCTGACCAGGGATTTACGCGTCATGGACGCCTCGGCCATTGCCTTGGCGCGTGACAACAAGGTTCCCATTTTGGTCTTTTCCCTTCACAACCCCGGAGCTTTCGCCGAAGTCGTGACCGGCGGCGGCACTTATACCGTCATTTCGTAGGGTTTTATTGCTCGCAAAGGAGAGCGGAACGTGGTCGGAAAGAGCATCGACGCCATCAAGATAGACATCAAACGGCGAATGGACGGCGCCGTCGAGGTCCTGCACAAGGAATTCGCCGGCCTGCGCACCGGGCGGGCGGCGGCGAGCCTGTTGGAGCCGCTCATGGTCAACGCTTATGGCGCGGAAATGCCCTTGAATCAGGTTGGCACCATCGGTGTTCCGGAGCCGCAGATGCTCACCGTTCAAGTTTGGGACAAGAATCTGGTGAAAGCGGTGGAGAAGGGAATCTTAAAATCGGGCTTGGGCCTCAATCCCTCCATCGACGGCCAGTTGGTGCGCGTTCCCATTCCTTCGCTGAGCGAGGAACGGCGCGCCGAAATGGCGAAGATCGCGGCGAGATATGCCGAGGAGGCGCGCATTGCCGTGCGCAACGTCCGCCGTCATGCCATGGACGAGTTGAAGAAAGAGGAAAAGGACGGAGAAATTTCCGAGGACGAACACCACGGCTATGGCAACGATATCCAAGACCTGACCGATGATTCCGTCCGAAAGATCGACGAGATACTGGCCAAAAAAGAAAAGGAAATCATGCAGGTTTGAAACGATGAAAGCTGTCCAACTGCATAGCGATCCGCCGCCACCGCCGGTCCATATTGCCATTATCATGGACGGCAACGGACGCTGGGCGAGATTCCGCGGCCTGCCCCGTGTTGCCGGCCATAAGCAAGGCGCCGAGGCAGTGAAGAGGGCCATCAAATGCGCTGGTGAAATGGGGGTTTCCTATCTCACTATGTACGGCTTTTCATCGGAAAACTGGAAACGCCCCAAGGATGAAGTCAACGACCTGATGGGGCTGTTGCGTTATTACCTCGGCAGCGAAATCGACTACCTGAACAAAAACGGGGTTCGCTTTCGCATCATTGGGGAGCGCGACCAGTTGGGCCCTGATATCGTCAAGCTGATCGACAAGGCGGAAAAGCTCACCGCCGGCAACGACCGCCTGACGTTGATCGTCGCCTTGAGCTATGGCGGGCGCACTGAAATCGTCCGTGCCGCGCGCTACCTTGCCGGCGAAGTCGCGGCGGGATCGCTGAGCCCCGAAGAAATCAACGAAACAGCCTTCAAGGGACATTTGTTCACGGCCGGCATTCCGGACCCGGACCTGCTGATCAGGACCAGCGGCGAGAAGCGAATCAGCAATTTTCTGCTCTGGCAGTTGGCCTATACCGAACTCGTTTTCGTCGATACCTTATGGCCCGATTTCTCGAAAGAAGACTTTGCAAACGCCGTCAGGGAATATCATCGCCGTGAACGGCGTTATGGCGCATCCAGTGGTTGACACTGGCCGGGGCGCGTTGACAACGCGCCTACTCTCGGCCGCCGTTCTGGTGCCGCCTGTGTTGGCGGCTGTTTATGTCGGGCCGCCATATTTCGACATGCTCATCGCCGGCGGCGTCCTGGTCATGGCCTGGGAATGGAGCCGGTTGTTCGGCGCCGGCACCGACAAGCTTTCCCGGCCGGACGGCCGGGTCCTTTGGCTTGCCGGCGGGTTTTTGTACATAGGGGTGCCGGCGCTCGCTCTCATTTGGCTTCGCGCCGACGAGGATTTCGGCCGGGACACGGTTTTCTGGCTGCTCGCCCTGGTTTGGGCAACGGACTGCGGCGCATACGTTTTCGGACGCTGGATCGGCGGACCCAGGCTGGCGCCCGCCCTCAGCCCCAACAAAACCTGGGCCGGCCTGATCGGCGGCGTCGCCTGCGCCGGCGCCACCGGTTCCGCGACGGCGATGGTTCTCGGACAGGGCGGCGTTTTGACACTGGGCGCGTTCAGCGCCGTTCTTGGCGTCGTGGAACAGGCGGGGGATCTGCTCGAATCCTGGATCAAGCGCCGATGCGGCGTCAAGGACACCGGCACCCTCATTCCCGGCCATGGCGGCCTTCTCGACAGGGTGGACGGGCTTTTGGCGGTGGCCTTGACTGTTGCGTTGATAAGTCTGGCTGGTGACGGCAGTATTCTGAGATGGTTGTAACCCGCTCCCAACCGCGAGCCGAAACGGCGCCACGCCGGGTCACCATCCTCGGTTCCACGGGATCGGTTGGCGGCAATACCGTTGACCTCGTTCAAAGGCTGCCCGACGCTTTCGAGGTCGAGGCTTTGACCGCCAACAGCAATGTCGTCCTTCTGGCCGAGCAGGCCCGGCGGCTGGGCGCCCGCCTTGCCGTCGCCGCCGATGCCTCGAGTTATCGCGATCTCAAGAAGGCCCTGTCCGGCTCGGGCATTGAAGCCGCGGCGGGAGCAGAAGCGGTCATCGAGGCGGCCAGCCGGCCGGCCGAATGGGTGATGGCTTCCATCGTCGGCCTGGCCGGGCTGGAACCGACCATGGCGGCGGCCAAACGTGGCGCCATTATCGGCCTGGCCAACAAGGAATGCCTGGTTTCGGCCGGCGACGTGCTGATGAAGGAGATCGCCCGTTGCGGCGCCACCTTGCTGCCCGTCGATTCCGAACACAGCGCTATTTTCCAAGTGTTTGACTTTGAAAACGCCGACAAGGTGGCGCGCATCATATTGACGGCTTCCGGCGGACCTTTCCGGGAGATGGACATCACCGCCATGGCCCGGGTGACGCCGGAGCAGGCTTTGGCCCATCCCAACTGGAGCATGGGCGCCAAGATTTCGGTGGATTG
>JAUXMA010000245.1 GCA_030623425.1 Rhodospirillaceae bacterium | reverse complement strand
TGGCCCCCATTTCGACTGGACACCCGGCATAATCTGGAAGGCATAGGGGAGCTCCCCGATAATGTTTCTTCCGGGTCAAAACCGGCACTCCGAGGCGGAGCCTCCAAAGGTCGGTAATGCGGTAGTAAGCAGACCCTCGGTTTTAAGAGTACAGTACTAGCGGCGGCGGCGGCAGGAAGCGCCGCCCGTGTCGGCCAGGGTTTGGCCGTCGACGGGGACGAACTCCCAGGTATAGCGGTCCGCGAACAGAACGAGCTTGAGCAGGCCCCAGGTAAAGGCGCCGGTTTTGCGGCTGTGTTTTCTAATATTTTCGATCGGGCGCGGCGTGGTGCCGCCGGTGCCGACCACGAACGAGCGGATGCCGCGTTCAGGATCCAAACGGCCGTCGGCGTCGAGCGGTGCAAAGCGTTCGTAATTGTGGTCGTGACCGGTCAGCACGATGCTGGCGCCGGCTTCATGGAGCCGGCGGAACATCACCGCCATTTTCGGATTGTCGCCATGCAGGCCAGAGCTGAAAACCGGGTGGTGCCAAAAGGCGAGGATGCAGCGGGCCGTGGCCGCCGCCAGGTGGCGCCGCAACCAGCGGTCCTGGGCCGAGCCTTGGTTGGCGTCGATGCTGCTGTTCAGCGCGATGATATGCCAGGCGCCCAGGTCGAAGCCGTAATAACCCCTTCCCGGCTGGCCCGCCCGCATTCCCCAATAGGCGTAATAAGGAACTGCATCCTGGCTGAAATATTCGTGATTGCCCGGCGCCGGCCATGTCCTCGCCTTGTGACGGCCCCAGGTGGGGCCGTAACAGTCGCGGAATTGTTCGGCGGTTCCTTGCTTGTAGGCGAGGTCTCCCAAGGCGACGACCGCGCCGGGGAGGCGGTCGAGGAGTTTGGACGTCGCCGCCGCCCCGGCAACGCCGCATTTGGCGATGTCGCCGGCGGCGAGCAGGGTGACCGGCGGAGTCTCCGCCAATGCCGGCGCCGCCCAAGCCAGCCAAACCGCCATGATGAGGCGGCCAAGCGGTTTCGCGGCTCTATCGGGCATTTCCAGGCCTAGAGCATTTCAAGTTTAGTCGGCACCGGCCGATTCTTTTCAACATGGATATGCTCTCGTCTTCAACAGATTTTTTGCAAATCCAGTTCCAGGATGCCCTCGGCGCCCTCGGCGCTGAGCTTGGGAATCAGGCTGCGCACCCGGTCGCGATCGACGACCGTTTCCAGCGCCAGCCAGTCCTTGTCGGCGAGTTGGTTGACGGTCGGGGCGTGCAGGCTGGGAAGAACTTTCACCACCTGGTCCAAGGCCTTGGCCGGTACGTTCATCTTCAACAGCACCTTGTGACGGGCGGCAAGGGCGCTGGTCAAGAGCAGGGCGATCTCTTCGATCTTGGTTTTTTTCCAGGCGTCGTCCAAGGCTTCCTTGTTGGCGACGAGAACGGTGTGCGTGTGCAACAGGTCGCAAACGATGCGCAGGCCGTGGGCGCGGATGGTGCCGCCGGTTTCGGTGATCTCGACGGCGGCGTCGGCCATCCCCTCGACCACTTTCGCTTCCGTGGCGCCCCAGGAAAACTCGACCTCGGCCTCGACGCCTCGCTCGGCGAGATAGCGCCGGGTGTAGTCGACCAGCTCGGTGGCGATCCTTTTTCCCCGCAAGTCCTCCACCGACTGGATCGGCGAATCCCGGTCGACCACCAGCACCCACCGGCAGGGCTGGTCGGAAGCCTTGGAGTAAACCAGGTCGCGGACCGTCACCACGTCGGCCCTGGTCTCGAGCAGCCAGTCGATGCCGGTCAGCCCGGCATCGAGGGTGCCGCCGGCGACGTAGGGCCCCATTTCCTGGGAGCGGACCAGGGCGCAGGATATGTCCCCGTCGTCGATGGAAGGAAAGTAATTGCGCGAGCTCGAGGTGATGGTCCAGCCGGCCTGGGCGAACAATTCGATGGTGGCGGCCTCGAGGCTGCCTTTGGGGATTCCCAGTTTAAGTTTCGACATGGCTATAAAGACTTATTGAATCACGCTAGGGGAGGCAGTCCCATAGCAAACAGCCCGCCGCCGGGGCAAGTCCCGCGTACGGCGCCACCCGAGGAGAGAAAGCCCCCGCCGGCGCCGCCGGTCTATGCTTTCCGCCGCCAGTTGGCCCAGTTCACTTCGTTCTTTCCGAGCATCAGGTCGTCGGCCATCTGGCGCAGCCGCTTGACCAAGAGAACAACGATTCCTTTCATCGCCGGGTCCATCTCGTCGACCCGGCGGCGGAACTCCCGCCGCGAGATGGCCAGCGTCTCGGTCCTTTTCACCGCCACCGCCGTGGCCATGTGGGGATGATCGTCGATGAGCGCCATCTCGCCGATGATATCGCCCTTGACCCGCGTCGCCAGAATCCGCGGATTGTCGCCATGGATGCCCTTGCGGATTTCCACCGCGCCTTCACAGATCAGGTAGGCGGCTTCGCCTCGTTCTCCTTCCTCGAAAAGAACGTTCCTGGCCTCGAAGGTCAAACGCTTGAAATCGAGATCGTCTTCCACGCCGACGCCCTCCCTACCCGGCCACAGCCGCGACCTTTCCACTCGCCAACATGTTTTCCATCTCGCCGGAGGTCAGCTGCGAGGATTTAAGCGCTTCCAGAAGATAGATTTCCGTCACCGCCATGTTGTCCAATTCCCGATGCACGAGTTGGCGGGTGAAGCGGACGAGTTCCGGGTCGATAGCGGGCGCGGTAATCAGGTTGGTGATCAATTCGCGGCGGATCAGGGGCGGATAGCTGATGATCTCGGCCACCAAGTAGCCCTTCGCCTTGAGCGGAACGTGAGGGCTGATGAAAATGCGGTCCAGGCAAAAGCTGTAGATGCCGAAGTCGAGCCTGCCGGCGACGTCGTTGGTGAATTCGACAAACTCTTCCCTGAAAGATTGGACCGAAATCTTCTTTTCCGTCAATTGCTTGACTATGTCGAGAAAGCTCCGGTAACGGATCCGGGCGGGGGTGATTTTGCCGCCCAGCTCGGCTTCGATGGCCTTGATCCGGGCGGCGCGGAAACCGGTTTCCAAAAGGGTCTTGGCCGAATCGCGCACCTCGTCGCTCAACGCCTGTTGTTCGATGAGGCTGAAAAGCTCCTCGTAACGATCCATGCGGCGCGGCTCTCCGCCGCTCGCCGCCAGGCCCAAGGGAAGCAAGGCCGCTTGCGCGACCAGGGAGTCTTTCGAGAAGATCGAAGCGGCGGCGGCGGCCACCTTATTCACTTGTTGGCCTTGGCTGAAATCGTCGGTGATGACGAAACGGCTTTCATCGAAAAGGGTGAGATAGCGGCCGAGCTTGGAGCAGGCGAGGAAATGGTCGGCAAGATCGGGAACACGGGATTCCGGCGATGGGATTGTGTGCATGGTGTTCAGCCTGCCTTGTCGGTCCCGAAACGGAACACTAGAGCATTTCAAGTTTAGTCGGCACCGGCCC
>JAUXMA010000288.1 GCA_030623425.1 Rhodospirillaceae bacterium | reverse complement strand
GGCGCGGTACGATACTTCCAGGCATCAGGGTGATGGCTTTGGCGAAAGCGGCGCGCCCGTCGGTCAGTTCGGCTTCGAACAAGATACCGGCCACTACGGGTCCGGCCAGACGGACAATTTCAAAATGCCAACCGCCCAGTAGCAAGTGCGCCCAGGGATTATCCGGGTCCAACCTCAGCACGGTTTTCAGGTGGGAAAGCGCCTCTGTCGCGTAGCCCCGGAAATAGGCGCTAATGGGTGTGGTCGCAAGGGTTTTTTGGTGCAGGGCGATGACCAGTTGCAGGTGAGCCTCGATGTGGCCGGGATCGATGGACAGGGCTTTTCTGGCAAGGTCCTCGCCCCTTTGCACTTCGGCGGCGCGTTGGGCGGGGTCCGCCACATAGATGGCATGGACCAAGGTGGCCCGGGCGGCCAGGGCGATGCCTGATGCGGTGTCGGCCGTTGCGGCCAGGGATGCCGCGTCCAGGTATTTGCCGCTTTCGTACAGGCGGACACACTCGTCGTAGGGGGCCGCCGCCGAGACAATCAACCAGGCCGCCAGCGCCGCGGTCGGGCGGAGCCAACATGCCCCGGTCATCGGAGGAAGGCCCTATCGATAAGAAAGGGATCGTCGAAGTGCCGCCGCCCGACGAAGGCCGTGGCATGGGTGCCCCATTGGCGCACGGCGCCGGGATCGGGGATGCCCATGGGCCACAGTAGGAAGCGTTCGCCCCGGTCCGTTCCAGTCACCATGCCCTGGGGGTCGTACAGGCTCCACGTGCCGCCGGTGGGCAGGGGAAGGCTCCTCAATGCGTCCATGGAGGCAAATTTATAACGGCTCGGGCCGAAGGCACCGGTATCCGCCGCCGAAAGGGCGCGCAGGTAGTGATTGCCGCTGCCGATGTGGAGCACCATTCGCTGGTTCGGACCAAGGGCGGGGGCGGCGGTTGGGACCGCCGTGCCCTCGCCGGGATCGTTGATGGGGTGATCCTTCAAGACTGTCGGCGGCACCGGAAAGAACAGGTGGTAACAACCGCAGGGATGAATGCTGTCGTAGAGCATGGGGCGGCCGTCCGGGGCGATGGTGACGCGCCAGATCAACCCGTCCAGACGGCCGGACAGGATGTCCATGGCGCCGGTGGAGGGGCGTTCGGAAAACCATGCCAGATAGCTGATCTGCAACATCGGGACATCATCGAATATGGCCCACGAGGGTTGCACGTAGACTAACGCGGAGTGGGCGTCGAAGGTGGGCGCTCCGTCCGTCGCCACCATTGGCGTGCCGATGCGGTCATAATCGCCGGTCGCGTCGATGGCAAAGACCGGAGCGAAGGCGGCGGCTAACCGGCGCAGTTCATCACCGGTTGGGCGCGGTACGTTCAGCGGGTTGTTGGCCACCCGCCGGAGCAAAGCCGCCACCTCCTCGGGGGACTTCGGGGAAGTTGTCGTCGTCGGCGCGTAGTATATGACCGTACCGCGCACTTTCAGTTCCGAGGGGCGGCGGGAAAAGCTCGGCAGGTTCCGTTCTTTCCACCACTCATAGCCGATCAACACGGGGATAGCGCTCAGGGGATAGATGCCGATGACCCGCGGCATGTCGATGTAATTGTCGGGAACGTTGACGATTGCGGCTAATATCTCGTTGGTTTCCTTACGCCGCCTGTCGAAAGTTCCAAGGACCGCCGTGCATTCCTCGATCGCCGCTTCGGGACTTTTACCAAGACGGCCGTGAAGGGCCACACGGGTCGGTTGTGGCAAATTGGCCAACTCGTAACCCCGCGCCTTGGCCGCCGTGTCGGCCAGCCATCCGATCCAAAAATCGAAGGCCAAGTCATTGTTTGGTTCTATTCGCGGTCCCAGGGCGGCGAGGAAACGGGTGGCGCGCAGATAGGGGAACCCTGGAATGGGCACGGCCTGGGCGTCGCCCGTACCGGCCCGGTCAACGGCATCGTCAATGGCGGCAAAGGCTTCGGTGCAGCGGCGCACTTTGCTTCCGGTATCCGCGTTCTCCAGCCGGGTCCGTCCCCACTCTTGTCCCCTGGAGGTGTCATGGGGCCGGGCGCAACCTGAAAGCACAAGCATCGCCACTGGCGCCGCCAGAAACAGGGCGCGCCCCACTGCTTGGCAAAGGTTTGAACGTGGCCCAGTCATGATTTTCCCAGTATAGCCCCATGGGACCCGGACGGGGAGCGTTCAACCGGAAACTCCTGGAAACTTCGGGCCGCTAGTGGCCCGCGCCAGCCGGATCCCATAATTCCCGACCCTTCGTTGCCGACCCATTGTCCCACGGATCGGCAACGTTTCCGATTTGTTAACTTTTAATGATTATGCCGGTAGCAGGCATTGGGTGACCTCTTCGGCAACTCGGTTCGGGTGTTGGAGACCCGGCGGTGTCGCCACGGCTTTACGTTTTGTCGCGTCGCCCGGTGTTCGGTTTTTTTCATGGGATGGGCTTTGAGGACGCGCGTTTGACCGGGGAGAATCCCCGGAGAAGCCGCTTTTGCGGCTTGATGGGAGGCATGGAGAAACAGGCCATGAGAACAGGAGTCAAAGATGAACATCTCACGTTTTGGACGCTTTGCCGCTGGAGCTTTGGTCCTCGCCCTGGTCGCCGCTTCAGCCGGTGAATCGAAAGCCGCATGCGCTGCCTTCCCTGACGTTTCCTGGTGGGGAAAGATCAGTCACGAAAGGATAAACCGCTACGTTCAAAGGAAGCACGACGGCAATTGGTCACCCTATATCGCCAAATGGGAACGGCAGTTGGCCAAAGTAAAGGACATTTACGATCGCGATAGCAGCATCGTCATCAAGAAAAGGGGGATTACCCTGAAAGGCGACGCCCTTGGCGATTACATCATCAAAATCGTCGAACGTATCGACGTAACCCGCTGTCTCGCCGGCAACTTCCGGAAACCTTCCCGATCGTCTTAATTGGTCGGCGCCAGCTCGCTCCCCCGGCTTGCCGG
>JAUXMA010000278.1 GCA_030623425.1 Rhodospirillaceae bacterium | reverse complement strand
CAAGCCTGAAACGAGTTTCCTTAGAAATAACAACCTATTAAGGGGGCCGCAGAGGGTAGTGGATTTAGCACACAGCCCTTTTGGTTCCTCTCTTATGTCTTCACCGTCCCATAAAAAATATGGGGTCAAGTCTTGAATGTTGAATTCTTTTAGTGGTTACACAGAGACTGGCTTTCCCTCACTCCACCGCCTTATCGCCGGCCGGCCGCCAGCGCAGCACCGGCTGGCGGGCGGCCAGGGTTTCGTCGAGGCGGCGGCGCGGGGTCAGGCGCGGCGCTCCTCGGAAATAGTCGGCGTCGCCCTTCCTGGCGCGCTCGGCCAAGCCCTTGAGCGCATCGATGAACTGATCGAGCGTCTCCTTGCTTTCCGTTTCCGTCGGCTCCATCAGCATCGCCCCGTGGACGACCAGGGGGAAGTAGATGGTCATCGGATGAAAGCCTTCGTCGATCATCGCCTTGGCGAAGTCAAGCGTGGTGACGCCAGTGCCGGCAAGGAAACGGTCGTCGAACAGCACCTCGTGCATGCACGGCCCCTCGAAAGGCGGGCTCAAGCTGTCCTTTAATCCGGCGAGCAGATAGTTGGCGTTCAAAACCGCGTCCTCGGCGACCTGGCGGAGCCCGTCGGAGCCCATGCTCATCATGTAGGCGAGCGCCCGCACGAACATTCCGAACTGGCCGTGGAACCCCTTGACGCGGCCCAACCGCTTGCCGCCGCCTTGGCCTTCGTGTTCGACCAGCAAGAAGCCGTCGGCGCCGCGCGCCACGTAAGGCAGCGGCGCGAAAGGGGCCAACGATTCCGCCAACGCCACCGGGCCGCTTCCCGGTCCGCCGCCGCCGTGCGGGGTCGAGAATGTCTTGTGCAGATTAAGATGCATGCAGTCGATGCCCAGATCCCCCGGCCGCACGCGGCCGACGATGGCGTTGAAATTGGCGCCGTCGCAATAAAAGAAGGCGCCGGCGTCATGGACGGCCGCGGCGATGTCGATGATGTCGGTTTCGAACAGGCCGCAGGTGTTGGGGTTGGTCAGCATGATGGCGGCGACATCGCTGTCCAGTTTTTCCTTGAGCACGTCCATATCGATCCGGCCGCGGCCGTTGGCGGCAACGGATTCGACCGCATAGCCGCAGGCATGGGCGCTGGCCGGATTGGTGCCATGCGCCGATTCCGGCACCAGGACCCGCCGGCGGGCGTCGCCACGGGCCTCGAGCGCCGAGCGGATCGTCATCAGGCCGACCAGCTCGCCGTGCGCGCCGGCCGCCGGCGACATGACGATGGCCGGCATGCCGGTGAGAACCTTGAGCCAATGGGCGCAGGAGTCGATCAGTTCCAGCGCCCCTTGCGCCGTGCTTTGCGGTTGCAAGGGATGCAGCGAGGCCAAGCCGGAGAGCCTGGCCAGTTTCTCGCCCTGCCTGGGATTGTGTTTCATGGTGCACGAGCCCAAGGGAAAGAAGCCGCTGTCGATGCCGTAGTTCTTTTGGCCGAGGCGGAGGTAATGGCGGACGGTTTGCGGTTCCGACAGGCCCGGCAGGCCGATGGCGCCTTGGCGTTCAAGCCCGCCCAGGCGGTCGCCGGCCGGGGCCGCCGCCGGCAGGTCGACGCCGCTCCGCCCGGGCCGGCCTTGGTCGAAGATCAGCGGCTCCTCCAACTGCAGGCCGCGGTTGCCGGTGAAAGTGGTTTCCGGCGCCGCCATCACAGCACTTGGCGCAGGGCGCCGACGTAGCTGTCGATGTCGGCCGGGGAAGCGGTTTCCGTCGCCGCCACCAGCAAAAGCGGTTCGAGTTCGCTCCGTTCGGGGTCGAGACGCGACGCCGGCACGCCGCCGAAAACGCCCATCCCGGCCAAGGCCTCGGCCACCGCCGCCGCCGGTTTGGGCAGGCTGAGCGTGAACTCGTTGAAAAAGGTTTCGTTGATCACCTCAACGCCCTTGAGCGCCGCCAGTTTGTCGGCCAGGGTCACGGCGCGGGCATGGTTGAGGCGGGCGAGACGGACGAATCCCCGTTCTCCCAGCAAAGTCAGATGAATGGAAAAGGCAAGCGCGCAGAGGCCCGAATTGGTGCAGATATTGCTGGTCGCTTTTTCCCGGCGGATGTGCTGCTCGCGGGTCGAAAGCGTCAGCACGTAGCCCCGCCTGCCGTCGGTGTCGACGGTTTGACCGACCAGCCGGCCCGGTATCTGGCGCAGGTATTTCTGGCGCACCGCCAACAAGCCGAGCGTCGGGCCGCCGAAGTTGAGCGCGTTGCCAAGCGATTGCCCCTCGCCGGCGACGATGTCGGCGCCCATGGCGCCGGGGGATTCGACGACGCCCAGGGACAAGGGCTCGGTGACCACGGCGACGAGAAGCGCGCCCTTCCGGTGACAGGCATCGGCGAGCGGGCGGAGGTCGCGAAGATGGCCGAAAAAACCCGGATTCTGGACGACCAGGCAGGCCGTCTCGCCGTCAACGAGGCGGGCCGGGTTTTCTTTTCCTTGCCAATCCGGCGCGGCGGCGACGATGTCGAGGCCCAGGAAGCGCCCCATGGTGGCGGTAACGTCGCGGTAATGGGGATGCAGTCCGCCCGACAACACCACCTTGGTGCGATTGTTGATGCGCGTCGTCATCATCACCGCTTCCGAGCAGGCCGTGGCGCCGTCGTACATGGAGGCGTTGGCGACATCCATGCCGGTGATCAGGGCGACCTGGGTCTGGAATTCGAACATGCACTGGAGCGTTCCTTGCGAGATTTCCGGCTGATAGGGGGTATAGGCGGTAAGGAACTCGCCGCGCTGGATCAGGTGGTCGACGGCGGCGGGGACATGGTGGCGGTAGGCGCCGGCGCCGAGAAACGAGGGGACGGTATCCGGGCTCAGGTTCTTCGCCGCCATCCGCGTGAAGACCCGTTCTACCTCCATTTCGCTCGCGTGCCGGGGTAGGTCGACGGGCTCCTTGAGGCGGGCGCTTTCGGGAACGTCGCAAAAAAAATCATCCACCGATTCGACGCCAATAGCGGCCAGCATCCGGCGGCGGTCGTCATCGGTGAGCGGTAAATAGCGCATCAAAGACCTTCGACGTACTCGGCAT
>JAUXMA010000144.1 GCA_030623425.1 Rhodospirillaceae bacterium | reverse complement strand
CTCGACCGCAACGGCTTGAGACCCCTTCGCTATACCATCACCAACAATGACCTGCTGATCGTCGGTTCCGAGACCGGCATGGTCGAGGTGCCGGAGGCGGAGGTGGTGGAAAAGGGCCGTGTCGGCCCCGGCGGCATGATCGCCATCGACCTGTTGGAGGGCCGCTTTTACCATGACAAGGAAATCAAGGACCTGATAGCCGGCCGCCAGCCCTATGGCGAATGGGTCAAGAACATCACCCGGCTCGACAGCTTCATCAAAAACAAGGCCAAATCGTCGCCGCCGTTGACGGCAGAACAATTGTGCCGCCGCCAGACCGCTTTCGGCCTGACCATGGAGGACCTGGAACTGATCCTCCATCCGATGGTTGAAATGGGCGTCGAAACAACCGGCTCCATGGGCGATGACACGCCGCTGGCGGTGCTCTCCGACAACTATCGGGGCCTCCACCATTTCTTCCGTCAGACCTTCAGCCAAGTAACCAATCCGCCCATCGACAGTTTACGCGAACGCCGGGTCATGACCTTGCAGACGCGGCTGGGGAATCTTGGCAACATCCTCGAAGAGAAGGCCAGCCAATGCAACTTGCTGCTCCTCGAATCGCCGGTGCTTTCCAATGCCGAGTTCGAGGCCATGCGCAACCATATGGGGGACACGGCTTGCGAGGTCGACTGCACCTTCGATCCGGCAAGCGATTCACAACCCTTGCGCTCGGCTCTCGATCGAATCTGTCGGGAGGCCGAGGACGCGGTCAGGGGCGGCGGGACGCATCTGATCCTGACGGACATGGCGATGTGCAAGGAGCGGGCGGCGATCCCGATGATTTTGGCGACCGGGGCGGTTCACGGCCACTTGGTGCGTCAGAGCTTACGCACTTTCACCTCGCTCAACATTCGCTCGGCGGAATGCCTTGACGTGCATTACTTTGCCGTCCTCATCGGCGCCGGAGCGACGACGGTGAACGCCAACTTGGCCGAGGAGAGCATCGCCGAGCGCCACCGCCGCGGCCTGTTTGGAAAAATGAGTCTCAAGGACTGCCTGGACAATTACAAGACCGCCATCGACAAGGGTTTATTGAAAATCATGTCGAAGATGGGCATCGGCGTCATCAGTTCCTATCGGGGCGGCTGCAACTTCGAGGCCGTGGGTTTGTCCCGCGCCTTGGTTGCCGAATTCTTCCCCGGCATGGCGACGAGGATTTCCGGCATCGGGCTTTCCGGCATGGAAAGCAAGGTGATCGAAATGCACGCCAAGGCCTACGCCGAGGAAGCGACGCCACTGCCGGTCGGCGGCTTTTACCGTTTCCGCTCGGGCGGCGAGGCGCACGGCCACCAAGGGCGGCTGATTCATATCCTGCAGAACGCGGTCAATACGGAATCCTATACCACCTATAAACGTTACAGCGAGGGAATCCACGACTTGCCGCCCATCTACCTCAGGGATCTTCTCGATTTCAAATCAGCCAACCCGCCCGTTTCGACCGACGAAATGGAATCGATTACCGCCATCCGCAAGCGTCTGATCTCCCCGGCCATTTCTTTGGGCGCCCTCAGTCCGGAGGCGCATGAGACCCTTAGCATCGCCATGAACCGGATCGGCGCCAAATCCGATTCCGGCGAAGGCGGCGAGGACCCGGCCCGTTACAAACCGCGCGCCAACGGCGACAACGCCTCATCGGCGATCAAGCAAGTGGCGTCGGGCCGTTTCGGAGTCACCGCCGAATATCTCAACAACTGCCGCGAGATCGAGATCAAGATGGCGCAGGGAGCGAAACCGGGCGAAGGCGGGCAATTGCCTGGCCGCAAGGTGACGGCGCTGATCGCCGCCTTGCGAATGTCGACGCCGGGGGTGACACTGATTTCACCGCCGCCTCATCATGATATCTATTCCATCGAGGATCTGGCCCAGCTCATTTACGACCTCAAGCAGATCAACCCGGACGCTTCGGTCTGCGTCAAGCTGGTGGCGCGGGCCGGCGTCGGCACCATCGCCGCCGGCGTCGCCAAGGCGAAGGCGGATGTCATTTTGATTTCCGGCCACGACGGCGGCACCGGCGCCAGTCCCCAAAGCAGCATCAAATACGCTGGACTGCCGTGGGAAATGGGCTTGAGCGAGGTCCATCAGGTGCTGACCCTCAACCGCCTCAGACACAACGTCAAACTGCGCGTCGACGGCGGCCTGAAGAGCGGCCGCGACATCGTCATCGCCGCCATGTTGGGAGCCGAGGAGTTCGGGATCGGCACCACCTCCCTGATCGCCATGGGCTGCATCATGGTCCGCCAGTGTCACACCAACACCTGCCCGGTTGGGATCTGCACGCAAAATCCCGACCTCCGCGAGAAGTTCACGGGGACCCCGGAAAAGGTGGTGAATCTCTTCACTTTCCTGGCCGAAGAGGCATCGGAGATCCTGGCGTCGCTCGGCGTCAAATCGTTCGACGAGATCATCGGCAGGACCGACTTGCTGATGCAGGTCAGCCGCGGCGCCGCCCATCTTGACGATCTGGACTTGAACCCGCTGCTGGTTAAATCCGATCCCGGCCCCTTCCCCGCCCGGTGCACCCTGGAAGGCCGCAACGAAGTGCCGGACACCCTGGACGCCCGCATGATCGAGGACGCCCAGCACCTGTTCGACGCTGGTGAAAAGATGCAGCTCACTTACTCGGTGCGCAACACCCACCGCGCCGTCGGCGCCCGCGTCAGCTCGCTGATCACCCGGCGCTACGGAATGAAGGGCCTGGACGCGGATCATTTCACCGTTCGGCTGCGCGGCTCGGCCGGACAGTCGCTCGGCGCCTTCGCCGTCCAGGGGCTGACCTTGGAGGTTCACGGCGACGCCAACGATTATGTCGGCAAGGGCCTGTCGGGAGGCATCATCGTCTTGCGCCCGCCCCTGCCCAGCGCCTTGGAAAGTTACAAAAACGTCATCATCGGCAATACCGTGCTCTATGGCGCCACGGCCGGCAAGCTGTTCGCCGCCGGCCAGGCCGGCGATCGCTTCTGCGTCCGCAACTCGGGAGCCCAGGCGGTGGTCGAGGGATGCGGCTCCAACGGCTGTGAATACATGACCGCCGGCGTTGCCGTCATCCTCGGTCCCGTCGGCGCCAATTTCGCCGCTGGCATGACCGGCGGCATGGCCTTCGTCTATGACCCCGAGAACGTTTTCCCGCTCAAGGTCAACCCGGACAGTGTCATCCATTTGCGTATCGAGGTGGAATATTGGGAAGACGTGGTCAAGGTGCTCATCGGCCAGCATGTCCGGCGCACCCATTCCCGCTTCGCCTATCGCCTGCTCAACGATTGGGAGTTGGAAAGGGATTCTTTTTGGCAGGTGGTGCCGATGGAAATGCTGGACAAATTGGAGCATCCCGTGACCCGGGAGGACAAGGAAAATCTGCGCGCCGCCGGCGAATGAACGCAGCCCGCCGCCGGGCTTTTCCTTACTCCTCGGGGGGAATGAAATGCATGTTGTCGATGCTGAAGCAGATCGGCACGGTATCGCCTTTTTTGACCGGGACGGTACTGTGCGCCTCGACGAGCATGCGCTCGCCGGTGTTGGTCTCGCCGGTGATCCGTTGGCGATCGCCGAGGAAAAGGCATTCGTCCACCTTGAGTTGCGCATGAGCGCTCTGCCCGTCGACGATGGCGATATTCTCGGGGCGGCAAAGCAAATTGGCGGGCCCGGGCTTTACATATGACCAGCGTCGGCGGAACGTTTCCTCGGGAACCTTGATCTCGCCGAACTCCAGCCGCACCGTGACGTGGCCGTTCACCGGCTCGACGACGCTCGCCCGGTAGAGATTGGCGCTGCCGATGAAGTGGGCGACGAAATCGTTGGCGGGGCGGGCGTAGACCTCCAACGGTTCGCCCACCTGCATGACCAGCCCCTGGTCCAGCACCACGACCTGATCGCCCAGGGACATCGCTTCTTGCTGATCGTGGGTGACGTAGACGGCGGTGATGTTGAACTCCTTCAGCAGGCGCGCCAGCTCGCCCCGCAGCTCGACGCGGATCTTGGCGTCGAGCGCCGAAAGGGGCTCGTCCAGCAAGAGGACATCTGGCTTGAAGACGACGGCCCGGGCCAGGGCGACGCGCTGTTGCTGGCCGCCGGAAAGCTGGTGAACCCGGCGATGGCCGAGTTCGGCGATCTGGACCATCTCCAGGGCCTCGTGCGCCTTCCGCCGGCGCTCCTCTTTCGGCACCTTGCGGACCAGCATGCCGAATTCGACGTTTTCGATCACCGTCATGTTGGGAAAGAGGGCGTAGGACTGGAAAACCAACCCGATGTTCCGCTTGTCGGGCGGCAGGTTGGTGACGTCGTTGCCCTCGAAGAGCACGGTTCCCCCCGTCGCCTCCAGGAGCCCGGCGATGATTTTCAGAATCGTTGTCTTGCCCGACCCCGAAGGCCCGACCAGCGAGGTGGTCTTGAACCTGGGGCAGGTGAGGGACACCCCGCACAAGGCCTCCGTGCCGTCCGGAAACACTTTCCGCAAGTCTTGCAGTTGGATTTCGTAACTCATGCCGTCTCGATTATTTCTCCTGTTTTGCTGTCCGAAATATTTAAGCCGCCTGCCCGATATCCTTCATTTCCCGGCCGCCGATGAACTGAATGGCCATCAGCACCGGGATCACCACAAACATGAAGATACTGGTGGCGGCGCTGGACGTCTGGAAGCTGTCATTGGTGTAGGAATCGTAAAGGGCCGCCGGAAAGGTCTGGTTGAAAGGCGTGTTCAAAAGGAAGCTGGCGTTGAACTCGCCCAGGGAGATGGCGAAAACCAGCAGCGAGCCGACGATGATGGCGTGTGTCAAGTTGGGAAGGAGGATGTAGCGCATCCGTTGCCAGCCGTTGGCGCCCATGCTGGCGGCGGCCAGTTCGAGCTCGACGAAGTCGAAGCTTCGCAAGGTGTTGGTCACCGATTGGAGCATGAACGGCAGGGTGTAAAGCAGATGCCCGAAAAGAATGATGAGCCAACTGCCGCGCAGGACGCCGTAAGTCTCGATCAGGGCGACGGCGACGGAAATGCCCGGCAGCGACAAGGGAATCAGGATCATCTCCTCGAGCAGATGCTTGCCGAAGAAGTTGTACTTGACGAGGGCGTACCCCCCGGAGACGCCAAGGACAATGCACACCACGATGGAAATGGCCGCCAACATCAGGGAGAGCCGCATGGTGGTCCCGTAAACCTCCCAGACGTAAATATACCAGAACGTCGTCACCGAACCGCTGATCCTGCGGGCGCCTCTCCCAAAGATACCCAGTTCCTCTTGTGCCACCTTGTATTGGTATTCCGGTTCTTGCTCCTTCACTAGCGCCTTCGATGTCGTGTACTCGTCCCAGCCGGCGCCGACCTCGCTGCCCGCGCCCATCACCTTCAGGGTGGTGAAGGACCCCCACAAGG
>JAUXMA010000141.1 GCA_030623425.1 Rhodospirillaceae bacterium | reverse complement strand
TGGTGTGACGGCACCACGGCGCGACGCGCTCCTAGCCGGAAGCCTCGCAACGCCGTCGTAGGGGTATAATTTAGGTGATACAGACCACTAGGGTGTTCCTTGATGACAGGCCGCAGCTACCTCCTCACCCAGTACCCGTTGACCACGGACTATATGGACCGATTCAGGGAAACGATCGCCGATCGGCCGGAGCACATCGTTGTCTCCAACATCTCGGCGGAAAGCTATTTCGATATCTTCAAGTATTTCCTGTCGTTGCAAGCGGAGACCATTTACTTGCCGGTGGTCGACGAGACGAGCCGGGTTCTCCTGCCGCTGTTGAAGGTTCTCAGCCTGATTTCCAACCCTTCGCGAGGTGTCGTGGTGGAGCCCGATTTCTCGACCCGGAAATTCGGGCGGCTGGAAAGCATTGGCGGCGCCCTGTTCATGTTCGGAGGCCTCATTGGCGGCGGGATCATTCTTTTGGTGGATTGGTTCCGGTTGGGCCGGCTGCTGAAAGTCTCCCGTACCGGCATCATCGGCAACGCCGTCAAGCGCGTCCTATACCTGAAGACGAATCTCTGGCTCGGCGTGCAGGCGGGCGGTTCCGTCGCCCATACGGCCGGCGTCATCGGCGGCTTGCTGGGCAGGAACTATGGCGTCGATTTCGCCTCGGCCGAAACACCGGTGGCGCTGCCCGAAAGCGAAGCCCTGGTGATTCATCCGGTTAAGCCGCCGCCTCGCTACGTGGTGCCGCGCGAAATCAACCACTATCGCCACAACGCGATTTTCAGCAAAAAAATCCTCGATTTGCGTTCCGAGAGCTATGGCTTCATCTACCAGTGCCTATCGCAAGGCAACTTCACCGGGGTTTTTCTGTCGCGCCGGTGGAAACTGCCGCTGGTCATGGAATACAACGGCTCGGAAGCGTGGCTCGCCCGCAACTGGGGCCGGCCGTTGAGCTTCGAGAAACTGGCAAAAAGGGCGGAAACGGTCAGTCTCCGTCACGCCCATTTGGTCGTCACCGTCTCTGATATTCTGCGCGACGAACTGATTGCCGGTGGCATCGATGCGGAGCGCATCCTCGCTTATCCCAACGGCGTCGACCCCACCCTCTTCGACCCTGAACGGTTCTCGCCGGACGACATCGCCATGGCCCGGCAACATTTCGAAATTCCAGCCGATGCCGTGGTCGCAACCTTCGTCGGCACCTTTGGCCATTGGCACGGAGCGGAGGTCCTTGCCCAAACCCTGCGCCAGTTGTTCGAGACCGACGCGGAATGGTTGGCCGAGAGCAAATTGCACGTGCTTTTCATCGGCGACGGCGTCAAACGGCCGATCGTCGAAAAAATATTGGCGGCGCCGGAACTTCGTTCCTTTTTCACTATTGCCGGTCTGATCGCCCAGGAAGAGACACCTCTTTTCATGGCCGCTTCCGACATCTTGCTGTCGCCGCACATTTCCAACCCGGACGGCTCGGCATTTTTCGGCTCGCCGACCAAGCTGTTCGAATACCTGGCCACCGGGCGTCCGGTGATCGCCAGCGACCTCTACCAGATCGGCGAGGTGCTCAAGGGATGCCCGTCCGTCGATGACCTCGCCACGGCGGCGGAGCCGCCGGCCGAAGAGCAGTGCGGCGTTCTGGTGTCGCCCGAGGACGCGGACGAACTGTTGGCGGCCTTGCGGTTTCTGGTGGACAACCCGGCATGGCGGCGGGCCGCCGGCGCCAACGCCCGCCGGCGGGCCTTGGCGCGCTACACCTGGGACCATCATGTGGAGGCCATTCTCGGGCGGTTGCAAACGGTCCTGGCGAAGGACGCAGTCCTCGAGCCCGTTCCGCCCAGCCCCCGGCCTATCCGCATCCTGGTCAACGGACTGCATTCCAAGAGCGGCGGCGGCGTCACCTATTTGCGAAACATGTTGCCTCTTCTGGCCGCCGATTCCGGTATCGAGCTCCACCTTTGCATCCACCAGGATCAACAGGACATCTTGCCCAAAGATCTCGGCAATGTTTCAGTCCATTTTCTTTCCTTCAAATCGGGTTTCTGGCGGCTGGCGTTTTGGGAACAGTATGAGTTGCCCAGGCTGGCGCGGCGCATCGGCGCCGAGGTGACCTTTTCACCGGCCAACTACGGACCTCTGCTGGCTCCCAATCCCGTCATCCTCTTGAGAAACGCGCTCAGCGTCGGTTTTGTCGAACGCCGGCCGGCCAAGCTCGCCTATTGGATGGGAGTATATTTTGGCACGGCCCTTTCCCTGCTCGCCTGCCGGCGGGCCATTTCCGTCTCCAACTACGCCCGGCGTTCGGCCGGCGGCGGGCTGCTGTGGCTTGTCGGAGAACGTATCAGCATCGTTCCGCACGGCGTCGGCGAGATTTTTTCGCCGCCCAATGGCAAGCGGCAGGACTTCCTGCTCGCCGTTTCCGACATCTACGTTCAGAAAAACCTGGGGAACCTGCTTTATGCGTTGGCCAGGCTGCGCGCCAGCCGCCCGGACATCAAACTTAAAATCGCCGGCCGGCCCATCGACAAGGGTTACTTCGACTCCCTGCGGAAGATCGTCAAACGGCAAGGGTTGCATGAAAACGTCGAATTTCTGGGTCAGGTTTCGCCGAACGAGTTGGCGGGCCTTTACCGCCGTTGCGCCGTCTTCGTCTTTCCCTCCAGCATCGAGACCTTCGGCAACCCCCTGGTCGAGGCCATGGCCTCGGGCGCGCCGATCGCTTCTTCCAACAGCGCGGCGATGCCGGAAGTGGTCGGCGACGCGGCGCTGTTTTTCGAGCCGGCGGACGTCGACGGCATGGCGGCGGCGCTGGATCGGCTGTTGAAGGACGCGGAGTTGCGCCGCGACCTGGGGGCGCGGGCGCTGGCCAATTCCGGCGACTTCTCATGGCCAAAGACCGCCGCCCGGACGTTGGACGTTCTCAAAGAGGCCGCCCAATGACCATCGCCCGGGCGAGGAAAGACGCCGGCGGCGACCCCCCGCGCCCCCCGGCCCCGTCCCGGAACGAAAGGCCCCCCCAAATGTCGTGTCCCGCCGGGTTGCAGGGTAAGCTCCCGGGTTTCCAATCAACGGGGGCGCGCCGCCATGAAAGCGCGAATCAAATGGGTCGGGGAGCGGACTTTTTTGGGCCAAACGGCAAGCGGCCATTCCGTCGTCATGGACGGCGATCCCGCCGCCGGCGGCCGCGGGCTCGGCGTCCGGCCGATGGAAATGCTGCTTTTGGGCTTAGGCGGCTGCACCGCCTTCGACGTCGTTCACATCCTCGACAAATCGCGCCAGCCGATCGAGGATTGCGTCGTCGAGGTGGAGGCGGAACGGGCCGAGACGGAACCGAAGGTGTTTCGCCGCGTCCACCTGCGTTATGTGGTCAGCGGCCGCAACCTGAGCCGCGCCAAGGTCGAGCGGGCGGTGCGACTGTCGGCGGAAAAATACTGCTCGGCCTCGATCATGTTCGCCAAGACGGCGGAAATCAGCCATGCCGTCGAGGTCGTCGATCTTGAAGCTTGAAGGCCGGTGACGGCGGATTGTCGTCAAAAAGCCTCGCCAAGTACCCGGTCGGGCGGCTTGTGGCCGTCGATGAAAGTCTGGATGTTGATCAGCACCTTCTCGCCCATGTCCCGTCGGCCCTCGATCGTCGCCGATCCCATGTGCGGCAGCAGAATGACGTTGTCCATATTGAGAAGCCTCGCATTCAACGCCGGTTCGCTCTCGTAGACGTCCAGTCCGGCGCCGGCGATTTCGCCGGCCTCCAGCAAGCCGATGAGGGCGTTTTCGTCGATGACCTCGCCGCGCGCCGTGTTGACCAGGTAAGCGTGGGGTTGCAGAAGTTTCAGCCGCCGCTCGGAGAGCAGATGATAAGTGGCCGGCGTGTGCGGGCAGTTTACGGAAATGATGTCCATCCGCGCCAGCATCTGATCCAGGCTTTCCCAATAAGTAGCTTCCAATTCGGCTTCCATTTCGTGGCCGACCCGGTGCCGGTTGTGGTAGTGAATGGACAGTCCGAACCCCCGCCCGCGGCGGGCCACCGCGGAACCGATTCGGCCCATGCCGATGATGCCGAGGCGCTTGCCGGAGATGCGATGACCCAGCATCCAGGTCGGCGACCATCCTTTCCATTCCCCCGCCCGCAAGATCCGTTCGCCCTCGGCCAGACGCCGGGGCACGGCCAAAATCAACGCCATGGTCATGTCGGCGGTGTCCTCGGTCAGGACGTCCGGCGTGTTGGTGACGGTGATCCCCCGCTCGGCGGCGGCGGCCAGATCGATATGGTCGACGCCGGTGCCGTAATTGGCGATCAGACGCAACTTCCGGCCGGCGTCGGCAAGAACCTCGGCGTCGATGCGGTCGGTGACGGTGGGGACGAGAACGTCCACCTCTCCCACCGCCGCCGACAACTGGGCGCTGTTCATGGGTTTGTCGTTCAGGTTCAGCCGCACGTCGAACAATTCCATCATCCGCGTTTCGATGACGTGGGGAAGCTTGCGCGTGACCACAACCAACGGCTTTTTTTTCGGCATGAGATCGTTTTTTCGTGTCCCGCCGCCATGATCTTGATGACAGCACTTGCGCCCCGGACAGCGGCCGTCAGGCCATAGCAATATGCCGTGCCCATGTCCAGCGCCACGTCGCCGGAGGTCGGCGGTAAAGGCTGCCTTGACCTCGGGCATCGGGGCGGTCCTATAATGGCGGCGAGATCGTTCCAGCTTTCATCGGTTTTTTACGCCGCAACGATAATGTCGCCAACCCGCAGCTGTTTCCTGGCTCTTGTCTGCGTCTTCTTCCTCGCCGCCACGGCGGCCGCCTTGGCGGTGGTGGAGGGCACCGGCCTGCCATTGCCCCGGTTCGTCAATTTACGGGCGAAAGAAGTCAACATGCGGGCCGGGCCGGGCGTTCGGTATCCGGTGGAATGGGTGTACCACCGCCAGAAACTGCCGGTGGAAATCATCGCCGAGTACGACACCTGGCGAAAAGTGCGCGATTGGCAGGGCACGCAGGGCTGGATCCACCAGAGCATGCTGGACGGCCGCCGCTTCATCATCGTCACCGGCGCCAAGCGCACGGTCAGGCGGCGGGCGGCCGTCAAAAGCGCGCCGGTGGCGCGGGTCGAAACGGGGGTCATCGGCAAACTGATCCGATGCCCGGACGGCGAAAACTGGTGCGAGATCGAGATCGGCGATCACAAGGGATGGCTGCGAAAGGTCGATTTCTGGGGCGTCCACCGCGACGAGGTGGTGGAGTAATCCAGCGGACTCAATCGAAATCCCCGGCCAGGGCCTGGCGGACGCTTTCGGGCATTGTCGCCATGTGGCCGTATTTTTGGTGGCCGATGCCGACGGTCACGGCGGCGCCGGAGCGGCGGAACTTTTCCACCTGCCCGGGCGTGAAAGGAAAGCGCAGGAAATGAATCGACGACGCCTTGCCTTCGGACGAGGTCCGTTCGACGTCGTCTTCGGGGACGGCCTTGATGGTCTCGTCGTCGACGCGCAAGGCGACGGTTTCCTCGACGCCGCCGAGCCCGGCCAGGTTACGGCCGCGGCGTTCGGCGTCGT
>JAUXMA010000123.1 GCA_030623425.1 Rhodospirillaceae bacterium | reverse complement strand
GGGAAGGCCATTCCTCTCCCCACATTTTTCTAAGAAGATTGCCAAGCCTTTTAGTGTCATCCCAATAAGCTTGAACCAAGCCCTTGTATGACAGCCCAGTCTTGAGGAGGTTCGGCGGTGTGCGGATCAATAGACAATAACCAACGATCATGACAGGGACGATCATTGGAAAAATCAACATCACTACAACATGTTCTTCGTCTCCCCTCAGACCAAATAATACATAAGCAATTACTATAATAATACCTATAGAGGTGAAGATGATAGCAAAGAAGGAGAAGACTATTAGGAAGATGGCACCCAACCATTTGGGGGCACTCATGAAGCTTCCACCTAGCAACACACTAAGCCGTAGGAAAAATGGAACATCGCGGGGGGGTGACTATCTGCAAAAGTCTTGTAAGTTCACCGGTGACCCCATCCGAATGGTACACGGCTAATTATATCCCAGCTGACATTTCCCGATTGCAAGCGAATCAACGCCGCGATCCACCCGTTCGCGCCGTCTGCGAGATGCGTAAAAGGGCGCGGCCGCAAATGACCTCCGGGGGCAGGCCCGAGGTTTTGCAAAGGAGCTCGGCCTCGGTGACAAGATCGAGAGCGTCGGCGAGGCGCCGAGTAGACCAGCGCCGCAACTGATCGCGGAAACGGCCGGTAAACTTGAAAAACACCCGCGGCTTCAAGGCTTTCATGGCCTGATCGGCAGAGCAGCCGGCGGCGACCATGGCGGAAGCCAGATGCAGGCGCTGGAGATGCCGCGCGGTAGCCCTTAAAATCCCGACCGGCTGAACGCCCTCCGAAAAAGCCCGGGCGAGCGTCCGGTCAAGTTCCGCTTGCTCGCCGCAGCCGGCGGCGTGGATGATGGCATCCATGGTCATGGCGGCGTTGTCGCCGACGCAGGCGACGGCGTCGTCCAGGCCGACCGTGCCCGGTTCGCCTTTGTAAAGGGCCAGCTTGTCCAGCTCGCCGCGCGTCGCCAAACGATCGCTTCCCAGGTTGGCGGCGAGAAAGGCCAGGGCATCCCCCGACGCCCGCAAGCCGTGGCGGCCGAGGGATTCGACGATCACTTGCCGGAGACTGTCGCCGTCGTCGCCGTAGCAGGCCAGGGCGGCGGCGTTGGCGGCCCGCTCGCAGAGCCCGCGAAGGGACGAGCGCGGCCCAAGGTCGCCGGCTTCGACAACCACCAGGGCGTCTCCCTCGGGATCGCCGAGAAAGGCCTCGAAGACCTCGGCTACAGCCTCGCCGACGTCCCGCACCCGGACAACGCGGCGGCCGCCGGTAAAGGCCAAAGCCGCCGCCTCGTCGGCCAGGCGCCGGGGATCGGCGGTCAAGTCGCCGCCGCTCAACTCGACGACGCGGAAAGGGTCGTTTAAATTCCCGGACACGGTTCGGACCAGGGTATCGGTCCGTTCCCGCACCAATCCTTGGTCGGGTCCGTAAACCAAGACGCAAATGACTTCCGCGCCCGGCCGGCGGAGAAAACTTTCGATGCCATGGCCGGTTATCTTCACTTGCCGGTCTTTTGCGCCGCCGCTTGCATCTGCAAAAAGAAAAGGCTCAGACGGGTTCGAATGTCATCGGCGATCTGCCGGGCGGCTCTGGACTTGGCATCCTTTTCCGTCATCAAAGTGGCAAATTCGGCATTCATGATGTTGTAACTGCTGACGGTCCGGGTTTCTTCGTCGAAAACAAGTTCGCCCGTATCAACCTTGCCGCCGCGGATTGTGTAGAGCCGTAACTTTGCCGACAGGTTAAAGTTGGCGCGGGTCGCGAAGGCGTTCTTGCGGACCACCAATTTTTCGATGGATTCCTGCAAGCTCACCCGCAGTTGATACCGGGGAGCCGTGGGACGGCCCCTGGGATTGAGAAGATCGAGGAGGTGATTGTGAAGCAGCTGACCCGTGCGCTCGGCAATCGGCTGGATCTGGATGGCGGCCAGATTGGCGGATACGCCGCCCGCTTGGCCGCCACCGTAAAGGGGGCGGAATCCACAGGCGCCGACAAACGCCAGGGAGGCCAGCAAAACAAATGGTCTAAAGAACGACATTGATCACCCGATCCGCAACCACGATGACTTTGCGAACGGGCTTGCCGGCGATGGCGGCGCCGACCTTCGGCAATGCCAGGGCCGCCTTTTCCGCCGCCCCGCGCTCGCAGTTTTTGGGCAATCGCACGGTACCGCGCAGTTTGCCGTTGACCTGAACGGCGACGGTGACGCTGGCATCGACAAGCAACCTGTCATCGACCTCCGGCCAGGGCGTATCCGCCAGCGGGCATTCGTGGCCAAGCCGTTGCCAAAGTTCCTCGGCCAAGTGCGGCGTCATCGGGCCGATCAAACGGACCACCGCCTCAAACCCGAGACGAAGAACCCAGGCGGTATCGTCCCGGTTTTCCTTCAGGTCTTCCAGCAAATTGGTCAATTCCCGGATCCGGGCGACGGCCTTGTTGAAATGAAACCGCTGCAAGTCGCCGGATACGGCGAAAACGGTTTTGTGAATGGCCCGGTGCGCTTCTTCGGCGGGCGGCGAAAGAAACTCGGGCTTGGGAGTCCCGGGAGCAGGTAATTCTACCTTCGATTGAGTAACACATCGCCACAAACGATTGAGAAAACGCCAGGCGCCGTCAACGCCTGATTCCGTCCAGTCCAGATCCCTGTCGGGCGGGCTGTCGGAAAGCATGAACAAGCGCGCCGTATCGGCGCCGTAAGAGTCGATAATGGTGGCGGGATCGACGATATTCTTTTTCGACTTGCTCATCTTTTCCGAGCGGCCGACTGTGACCGGTGCGTTGTCGCCGGCCCGCGCCGGCGTGCCGTCGTCCCGACGGCTGACATCGTCGGGAAACACCCATTCGCCATTGGCGGTTTGGTAGGTCCGATGACAGACCATCCCCTGGGTCAGCAGGCCGGCGAAGGGTTCCTTGATGCCTAGATACCCGCATTGGCGCAAGGCGCGAGTGAAGAAACGCGAGTAAAGGAGATGCAGCACCGCGTGTTCGATGCCGCCGATGTACTGGTCCACCGGCAGCCAGTAATCGACGGCCTGCCGGGAAAAGGCGGTTTCGGCATGGGGTGAGCAGAACCTGGCGAAATACCAGGAGGATTCGAAGAAGGTGTCGAACGTATCGGTTTCCCTTCGCGCCGGCTTGCCGCAGTTGGGACAATCCACATTCTTCCATGTCGGGTGGATTTCCAGCGGATTGCCCGCCACCGTCAGGTCGACGTCATCGGGAAGGACAACGGGCAGGTCTTCTTCGCGGACCGGAACCGTGCCGCAATCGCCGCAGTGGATTACCGGGATCGGGCAGCCCCAGTAGCGTTGCCGGGAAACACCCCAATCGAGCAGACGATAATTGACCGCCCCGACGCCGGCATCGACGGCTTCGAGACGGTTGACGGTTTCCGCCTTGGCTTTTTCCACCGACAGGCCATCGAGAAAGTCCGAATTGATCAGAACCCCGTCGCCCGTATAGGCCGCCTCGCCGATGACGAAGGACGCCGGATCGACCTCCGGCGGAGCGACGACGGGAATGACGTCGAGCTTGTATTGGCGGGCGAAATCGAGGTCGCGCTGATCGTGCGCCGGACAGCCGTAAATGGCCCCGGTGCCGTACTCCATAAGCACGAAGTTGGCGACAAAAACAGGCAATTCCCGGCCCTCGATAAACGGATGCCTGGCCCTGACGCCGGTGTCAAATCCCTTCTTTTCGGCGGTTTCGATGGCTTTTTCGCTGCTCCCGAGCTGGTGGCATTGGTCGATGAAGGCGGCGAGGTCCTGGTTCACCTTGGCCAGTTCCCGGGCGAGCGGATGGTTGGCGGCGATGGCGCAAAACGAGGCGCCGAAAATGGTGTCCTGCCGCGTCGTGTAGATTTCCAGACGATCGCTCCGTCCGGCCAATTCGAAGACCATGCGCGCCCCTTCCGAGCGGCCGATCCAGTTCTCCTGCATCAGGCGGACCCGCTCCGGCCAACGTTCAAGAGATTTCAGGTCGTCGAGCAATTCATCGGCGAAGGCGGTGATGCGGAGGAACCACTGGGCAAGGCGGCGGCGTTCCACTTCCGCCCCGGACCGCCAGCCCTTGCCGTCGATCACCTGTTCGTTGGCGAGAACGGTATTCTCGACGGGGTCCCAATTGACCCAAGACTCCTGGCGATAGACCAGCCCCTCTTTAAGGAAATCCAGGAACATCTTCTGCTCAAAGCGGTAATAGTCGGGATCGCAGGTGGCCAATTCCCGGCTCCAGTCATAGGACAGGCCCATGGTTTTGAGTTGCGCTCGCATGGTCGAGATGTTTTCGGCCGTCCACCGGGCGGGATGGACCCGGTTCTCGATGGCGGCGTTCTCGGCGGGCAAACCGAAAGCGTCCCAGCCCATGGGATGGAGGACGTTGAACCCGCGGGCGCGCTTATAGCGGGCGATCACGTCGCCCAAGGTATAGTTGCGAACATGCCCCATATGAATGCGCCCGGACGGGTAGGGGAACATCTCCAGGACGTAGTATTTGGGTCGGCCTTCCTCTTCGAGGACGCTAAACGAGCCGCGCTCTTCCCAAATGCCCTGCCACTTGGCCTCGATTTGCTTGAAGTTATACCGCGACATGAATTTTTCCTGTCGGCGCCCGTGAATTACTTGCGCATGGTTTCATGTCTAAGCTGCCGCGCCCTGGTCAGGATGGCGTCTTCGACTTTCGTCCCGACCTTGGAATCAATGGCAATGTCCCGCCAGTCGTTGCCTTTTTGAACTTGATGGAAAACCGCCACCCGAATGCCGTCGGCGCGCAGCGCCCGGCCAAGGATATAGACATTCACCTTGAAGCGTTCATTCGGCGTTTCGCGGGGCGAAAACCAATCGGTGATGATCACTCCCCCGAAAGGATCGGCCGAATTCACCGGCATGAAGGAAATGGTGTCGAGCGAGGCCCGCCACAAGAAGCTGTTGACCCCGATGGTGGTGACGGGTTCTTCTCTCAAGGCGCCGAGGATGCCGCCTTCGCCAAACAGGGCCGGCGATTGCACTTCGACAGGCGCCGGCGCTTCTGCGGCGCGTTCCTCCATGCAAGAGGACAGAAACGATGCCGCCAACAACAACAGAGCGGCGGCGAGCGCCCCGTTCCCACGGCCGCTGGATTGGTGACTTTTAAAGTGCATGACTTCCGATCCCATGATTTTTCCGGCAGCTGTTGTTCTAGAGCATTTCAAGATTGGTCGGCACCGGGCCGGTGCCGATTCTTATCAACATAGACATGTTCTAAAACCAATTTCTTAATTATACTTTATTATATTAAAATTAGGGGCTGTCCTAGATAACGGTCATCTTGGGGTGTTTTCCATCCGTGTTTTCAGTGCCCTACCGCCCCTTCGTTCCGATGCTGATCCTTTTTCCATTTCCATCGGTTTGTCAAGGGCGCTTCGCGCCGCCGAAGGCGGGTTAACCCCTTGACAAACCGATGGAAATGGAACTCCTGCCAGCATCGGAATGAAGGGCTTTTCCGGACTGTCCGCAGCGTTATCTAGGACAACCCTTAAATTATACTAAAGACAATTTCGGTACTATAGCGACTTCACGGGGACTCGCCCGGACCGTCTTTTCGAATCCTCCGAAAACCCGCCGATCCCGGCGAAACCGACGTTGCCGCAGTCTTTAAGGCGGCGGACGTTGGCCGTCGAGATTCCGCCCAGGGCATAGACCGGAAGCGGGCTCAATCGGCACCAAGCGGTGAATTTGAGCGGTCCCAGCATGCCGACATCGGGATGGCTGACGGTGGCGAACACCGGCGACAGCAGCACCGCGTCGGCGCCGGCGCCGGCGGCCCGGAAAAGAGATGCCGGCGAATGCACCGCCGCCGTGACGATCCAGTCGGCCCG
>JAUXMA010000212.1 GCA_030623425.1 Rhodospirillaceae bacterium | reverse complement strand
TGTCCTGGGGCTGTCGGTTCCGGGCCGGGCCGATTTTGCCGCCGGATTGGCCGCCTACGGGCGCGGCGACTACGCGGCGGCGCTGCGCGAATTGCGCCCCCTCGCTGAGCAAGGCAATGCCCAGGCCCAGTTCCGCCTTGGCGTCATGTACGATGGCGGCCGAGGCGTCACCCAGGACAACGCCGAGGCGATGAAGTGGTACCGCAAGGCTGCCGAGCAGGGGGATGCCGAGGCCCAGTTCAACCTCGGCCTCATGTACGACATTGGCCTGGGCGTCGCCAAGGATTATGCCGAGGCCGTCCGGTGGTACCGCAAGGCTGCGGCCCAGGAAGGCAAGGAAGGGAAAGCAGCGCGCCAGCGTCTCGCCGTGCTCGGCGTTTCCATTGAAGAGGAAGCCGCCGCCGCGCCGCTCGCTCCCCCACCGCCGCAACCGGTCGCCACCCCGCATCCCCCCAGTCCGCCGCCGAAGACCGCCGCTTCCCCCTCCCGCAGCATGGTCATGGCGATCCAGAAGCGGCTCGCCGACCTGGGTTACGGCCCCGGCCCGGCAGACGGCATCATCGGGAGCAAGACCCGCGCCGCCATCCAGGCCTTCCAGACCGTGGCCGGTCTGGCGGAAACCGGCAAAGCCAGCCGCGATCTGCTGGACCGGCTAAACGAAAAGTCGCGGGCGGTTTCAACACCAGCCGCGCGTCCGTGAAATAGCCGAATCCGACGTGAGCGGACCATCCCTTCGACCCAAGGGGGGGTAGAAGGTTCCTGTGAGCCGTTTTCCGGCCCGTCATGCGCATTGAGGGGTGTCGCCATACCAAAAAACCGCCAGGAGAGCCGAAATCGCCTCTGGTGGTAGCTATTTGGTAGCTATGAAAATGGTGGCGAAAAAGACAATTCGATGGCCCCTCAAAACACGACTTTCGCGGTAGGTCTTATGAACTTGACCGAACATCCCATCAATTCACTCAACAAGAAAACACCAACGCCTTGGTAAAGTCTGCTGGTCGTAAAAAAGTGGCGACGGGAATAATAGGTCAAAATCCTGTCTTCTCTATCAATCCCAACCTCTCGTGGCAATTCGCCCCAAAGTCGGTAAAAGGTCTTTCGTATAATCCGTTCATCCGTTTCGTTGTCCACCACCAGGGTTTTGGGCATCCAAGGAACTCCCCGGACGGGTTCTCAACGGCTGTTTTTAAAAAACCATAATGGCGTCAACCCCGCCGACTTTCCCGCAACGCCCCGACGAATTCAGCGAGTCCGATCTGGCGGCCTTGCTTCAGACGTTCGGCGGTCAGGATGGCCTGAATCAGGGCGACGCTGTCTTCGACCACCTCGTTGACGACAATGTAATCGTAGTCTTTCCAGTGACTTATTTCGCCAAACGCTTTTGCCATCCGTTTGCGCACCACCTCTTCCGAATCCTGGGCGCGGGTGTGCAGGCGTCGTTCCAGTTCACCCCGCGAGGGCGGCAAAATGAAAATGCCGACGACATCGTCGGCGGCATTTCGCTTCAGTTGCCGCTGGCCTTGCCAATCGACATCAAAGAGAACGTCCTGGCCCCTGGTCAGGGCCATTTCCACCGGCTTTCTCGGGGTGCCGTAAAAGTTGTCGAAGACCTCGGCATGCTCAAGAAACTCGCCCTCCGCGACCATGCCGTCATATTCGTCCCTGTCGATAAACAAGTAGTCCTTGCCGTTTTGCTCGCCGGGACGCGGCGGCCGGGTGGTCGCCGAGATGGACATGGCAAGGTTGCCGGCGCCTTTCAGAAGTTCCCTCGATATCGTCGATTTGCCGGCGCCGGACGGCGACGACAGCACCAGCATCAGGCCGCGGCGTTTCATTTTTTCGACGTCATTCAATGTTCTGCACCTGCTCGCGGAACTGTTCGATCGCCGCCTTGATGGCCAGGCCGGCGTGGGTCAAGGCCAGGTCCGCGGACTTGGAACACAAAGTGTTGGCTTCGCGGTTCAACTCCTGACAGAGAAAATCCAGCTTGCGGCCAACGGGCTCCTCCTTGCCCAGAAAATCCCGAGCCGCCTCGATATGGGCCTTGAGACGGTCCAATTCCTCGCGCGGATCCGCTTTGGTCATCAACAGGGCGGCCTCTTGGGCCAGCCGCTCCTCGGGCAGCGCCGGAACCGATTCCACCAACGCCGCCACCTGTTCCTCGAGGCGTGCGCGGATGGCCGTGGGCTGGACGGTGGCCAGGCGTTCAGCCTCCTGGTAATGCTCCTCGATGCTGTCGAGCTCTTCGCCGAGCATGGCGGCCAGGCGCGCTCCCTCTTCGCCGCGCATGGTGGCCAGGCCGTCCAATGCCTTGTCCAGAGACGCCAGCAAGCCGGCTTCCAATTCCCGCTTGGCTTCGCCAAAGGGTCCGTTTTCCGCCGGCTCGATGACGCCACGCAGAGCCAGGAGCCCGTCGGTGCTCGGCTCCTTGGCATCGGGGAACCGTTCCCGGATTTCCGGCAGCAAGGCGATGACTTGCTCCAGCATCCGGCGGTTGATCCGGTAGCCGCCATGGCCTTCGTTCCCGACGATGGTCAATGTCATGGTGATGTTGCCGCGCCGAAACCGGCGCGCCGCCCGCTCGCGGGCCGGCAAGTCCAGGCCATCGAATCCCTGCGGCAACCGGCAGCGGATGTCCCGGCCCTTGCCGTTGACGCTTTTGACTTCCCAGGTCCAGGAACAGGCGGCATCGCAGCCCTCGTCGCGGGCGAAACCGGTCATCGAGGAAATGGACACGTGACCTCCCATGGTTGGCGGCCGTTATAACACGGCGGCCGGAGGCGACAAATCGTCGGGTTGGCGCCAAGTCCCCTTTCCGCCGTATAAGGAGCCATGAGCGAACGGCGGAACGAACCGCGTTGCATCCTGATCACCGGCGCTTCCAGCGGCATCGGCGCCGGGCTGGCCCGCCTTTACGCCGGACCCGGCGTTTCCCTGGCCATCTCGGGACGCGACAAGGAACGGCTGCTGGCGGTCGCCGAATCATGCCGCCGGCGCGGCGCCTGGGTCATCGCCGAGGCCATCGACGTGAAGGACCGGGACGCCATGGCCAAATGGATCGAACTCCTCGACGGCGAGCATCCCCTCGATCTGGTCATCGCCAACGCCGGCATCTCGGGCGGCACCGGCGGCGAAGGCGAGGACGAGGACCAGGTCCGCGAAATCTTCGCCGTCAACATGGCCGGGGTACTGAACACGGTGCTCCCCGCCATGGCCCTGATGCGGCAACGAAAAAGCGGCCAAATCGCCATCACGAGTTCCCTCGCCGGTTTCATCGGCCTGCCCGGGGCGCCCGCTTATTCGGCCAGCAAGGCGGCGGTGAAGGCCTATGCGGAGGCCCTCCGCGGCTGGCTCAAGGAGGACAACATCCGGGTTTCGGTGATCTGTCCCGGTTACGTCAAGACCCGCATGACCGCCAACAACGCTTTCCCCATGCCGTTCCTGATGCCGGTGGACAAGGCGGCGCGGAAAATCAAGCGCGGCCTCGCCCGGGACCAGGCGCGCATCGCCTTCCCCTGGCCGCTGGCCGCCGTCATGTGGCTGATCGCCGCCCTGCCGGCGGCGATCAGCGGGCCGCTGCTGCGGCGCATGCCGAAGAAGGAGTGACAAGGTGAAAACGACAGCGGCCGGAGGGGACATTGGAGCGGGTGGTGAGTGCGGATCATGGGTTGCTCGGTAGGTATTCTCCGTGCTCAAATACCGTATAGTTCCCACTTTAAGGAGGGATAGCTCGGTGAAACTTCACTTCTTAACGGTCATTTCCGCCGTCCTTGTTCTGTTGGGGGGGGTGTTTCTTCCATCCACCGGCGACACCGCCGAGGCCTACCTTTCGCGGTATCCGAAGGGAACGTTCGCGGCGCCGGTGAAGATCGACAAGTTGAAACAACAAAAACAACTCGCCGAAGCCGACCCGCCGAAACCGCCGGCGCCCTCGCCGGTGAAGCCGGCTGTCGGGGTGTTTCCGAAGAAAGCGGGGCAAGTCTTCCGC
>JAUXMA010000258.1 GCA_030623425.1 Rhodospirillaceae bacterium | reverse complement strand
TCCAGGCGCCGCCACAGATCGGCGTTCTTGACCGGTTTTTTGCGCGCCGTCTTCCAGCCGTTCCTTTTCCAGTTTTCAATCCACCGGGTGATGCCGTCGCGGACATAGAGGCTGTCCGTGTGGAGCCTCGCCTTGACGCCTCGTTTCAAGGCCTCGAGGCCTTGAATGGCGGCCATCAGTTCCATGCGGTTGTTGGTCGTTTCGGGTTCGCCGCCGGAAAGCTCCTTTTCATGTCCTTTCCAGCGCAGCAGCACGCCCCAGCCGCCGGGACCCGGATTGCCCGAACAGGCTCCGTCGGTGAACAACTCGACGATGCCGTCATCGCCGCCGGTCAAGGGGTCAATCCAATCCGTACGCGCCGGGACCGCGGACGCCCCGGTGGAAGCGCAACTTTTCAAGGTATTCCAGCGGATTCTTGGGCGTCACCAAGGCGTCGGCGGGTTTGTTCAGCCAATCGTAAAGCCGGGTCAGCAAAAACCGCAGGGCGGCGCCGCGGGCGAACAGCGGCAGGGCGTCCAATTCGGCGGCCGATAAATCGCGGACCTTGCGGTAGGCGCTCAGCATGTGCCGGGCCTTGGTGATGTTGAAGCTGCGCTCGTCCTCGAAACACCAGGCATTGAGACAGATGGCCAGGTCATAGGCGAAGAAATCCGTGCAGGCGAAATAGAAATCGATGAGACCGGAAAGCCTGTCGCCACGAAAGAAGACGTTGTCGGGGAACAGATCGGCGTGGATGATCCCCCTGGGCGGACTGTCTTGGCCATGCTCTCGCGGCCAGTCGGATTCCACCTTTCGCAGTTCCGCCGCCAGTTCCCGGGCCAGCCCCGGCTGGACCTCGTCGGCGCGCCCGGCCGAGGTCTCGAACAGCGGCCGCCAGGCGCCGACCGAAAAGTCGTTGGCGCGAGCCCGCCGGAAATCGGCTCCGGCCAGGTGCAGGCCGGCCATCGCCTCGCCCAGCATGGCGCAGTGTTGCGGAGTGACGCGCCGCGCCCACATGCCTTCGAGAAAGGAGACGATGGCGGCGGGACGGCCGCTCAAGCTGCGCAAACATTCGCCGTCGCGGCCCCGGAGCGGGGTCGGACACGGCACCGCCGCCGCCGCCAAATGTTCCATGAGTTCAAGAAAAAACGGCAAGTCTTTCCGCTTCACCCGCTTTTCGTAAAGGGTCAGAATGTAGGAACCGGTTTCCGTCGTCAGCAGGAAGTTGGAATTTTCGATTCCCTCGGCGATGCCCTTGCAGGCGACGACCTCGCCGATATCGAATTCGGCGACAAAGGCGATCAGATCCTCGTCGCTCACTTCGGTGTAAACGGCCATGACATACCTGCGGCGGTTCCGTTGCTTGGCTCGGGCATTCCCCTGGTTCTTACGGAACCAGGCTTTTCCTGGCAAGGGCCGAGCCGGCAAAGGACATCTTGCCAGCCCGGCGCGTTGGCGCGATATTTTCAACATGGATCGCTGTTTTCGTTGCCAGGCCCATGCAATCGGCTTTTTCGCCGCCGCTCTCGTCGGCTTGGCGCTGGCCGGATGGGGAACCTGGGCGCGGGCCTCGGTCGGCCTCGGGGAACTGGCGGCGCGGCCGACGGAAACCCTCCCCGGCGGCGAGAGACCGAAGGAGCGGCTCGCCAATCCCTTGGTGCTGCGGGTTCAAAAGGCGCTTGCCGGATCCGACCGTTACCGGGGACCGGTGAACGGCCGCATGAACGCCGTTCTGGAAGCCGCCATCCGCGCCTATCAGAAAAGCACGGGCTTGAAAGTGGACGGGCAAGTCAGCGAAGCCCTGGCCGGGCACATGGAAACCGGCGCCAAAGTGGCCGGGCTGTTGAAACGCCTGCAACGGGTTCGCCACGACAACATCGAAACGGCGCGGCGCGCGCTTCTCGATCAGCCGGCGACGCGGCGCCTGATAACCGGCGACGATGGCGGGACAGCCGAGACCGCCGACCCAACCCGCGATCCCACTCAATGTTTCCGCGATCCGACGGTCCGCTGTCTTCTCGCCGAAGCTTCGGAAAGCGCCAAGGCCATATACAAGCCCGAAATGCGCGATTGGGCCTTGGGCGAGATCCTGGCGGCCCAGGCAAGAGCCGGTTTCGCCAAGGAGGCCATGCAAACGGTTGCCCGCATCGGCGACCCCAGGCTGATCATGGTGGCGCTTCGCAACATCGCCAAGGCCCAGGCGGCTTCGGGGCGCGGCGAGGAGGCGCTGGCCGCCGCTGAAATCGTTCCCGATGCCGGCAAGCGGGTCGAAGCCTTCGCCGCCATCGCCGCCATCCACATCCAGGGTGGCGACAAAATCGCCGCCAAAGCCACGGTTCGCCGCCTTCTTGCGGATCTCGCCGAGGTCGAAAATAGGCTCACCCGTGTTGCCTACCACGCTCGGGCGGCGGTGATCCTGAGCCTGGCCGGCGATGCCCGGACCGCCGACGAGAACCTCAAAGCGGCCGAGACCTTGGCCCGCTCTCTCTCCGCCGCCGCGCAAAAAGGGGCGGCGCTGCGGCATGTCGCTTCCGCCTTGGCGGAAATGAACCTTACCGAACGGGCGCTCGACATCTTGGGCGGGGTCGACGCCGACAGCGAGCGGACACCGGTTCTGATCGCCACCGCGATCTCCCAGGCCAAAGGCGGAGACGCGGCGCAAGCTTTGCTCACGGCGAAAAGCATTGACGCGGTTCGCTACCGGGCCGTGGTCTTGAGCCGCATCGCCCAGGCCCAGGCCCAGGCCGGCGACCGGACGGCGGCGCGGGAAACCGTCAACAAGGCCATTGCCGCCGCCGAGGACATCGAACTCCGTTACGCCCGGGATTACGCGGCAAGCCGCATCGCTTTCGCCGGCCAGAAAATCGACAACGGATCCGGCGGCAAGGATTTCGATGAAGCGGTGAAGATGGCGCTGACAATCGACGACGACCGGTTGCGCGCCCAAACGCTGTGGACGATCTCGGCGCAACAAGGGCGCGCCGGCGACAAGACCGGCGCCCGGCGGACGGAAAAACTAGCCGAAACCGCCACCAACGACATCAAGAGCTCATTGAGCCAAGTTTGGATGTTTTGCGAGATCGCCATGAATCACTCCGCCGTCAGTGAACGGGACGCCGCCTGGAGGGCTTTTGGACGCGGACTGGCGGTGGCCGAAAACGTCAATAATGCTTGGGGACGGGCGCGCGTATTGGGCAAGCTCGCCGCCACCATGGTCGGTTTGATCGACGCCGGGGCGGCATCCGGCAAGTAAACTTGTCGCCGCCGTCGCCGTCATCTAAAGTCCGCCCAGTACAGTACAGCGCAATTAACGACCCCATACG
>JAUXMA010000047.1 GCA_030623425.1 Rhodospirillaceae bacterium | reverse complement strand
GGCCCGCCGCGATCATGGCGCGCGCGAAATCGCCGTTGCGGCGTTCGACGGCGAGGTCGACCGGCGGCGGCGCGCCTTCCTCGCGGCCTTCGATCTCGCGCAAATACAGGCTGGCGCCCAGATGCCCCATCGTCTCGCCAATGACGATGATGGCCTGGCCCCGGTCCTTGAAAGCCAAGCTCACGGCTTTGTTCACATCGGCCAGCAAGCCGACGCCGCCGATGGTCGGGGTCGGCGGAATGGCCTTGCCGTTGGTTTCGTTGTAGAACGAGACGTTGCCCGAGACGACGGGAAATCGCAGCTCGGCGCAAGCTTCGCGCATGCCCTTTATGCAACCGACGAACTGACCCATGATCTCGGGCTTTTCCGGATTGCCGAAATTCAAGCAGTTGGTGATGGCCAGCGGCCTGGCGCCGACAGCCGTCAGGTTGCGCCACGTCTCGGCGACCGCCTGGCGGCCGCCTTCGAAAGGATCGGCGAGGCAGTAGCGCGGCGTGCAGTCGGCGGCAATGGCGATCGCCTTGCCGGTCCCGTGCACCCTGACGACGGCGGCGTCGCCGCCCGGGCGCTGGGCGGTATCGGCCATGACCATGTGGTCGTACTGTTCCCAGATCCATTGCTTGCAAGCCAGATCCGGAGAGCCGACGAGCCGTTGCAGTGCCGCCAGCGGGTCGTTGGGGGACGGCACCCCGGCGGCGAAGACGGGTTCGGGTTTCGGCGCCGGCGTCCATGGCCGGTCGTATTCGGGAGAGGCCGCGACCAGCGGCGCGATCGGCAGGTCCGCCACCACCTGGCCGGCCATGGCCAGGACCATGCGGCCGCTATCGGTGAGGCGGCCGACAACGGCGAAGTCGAGCCGCCATTTTTGGAAAATGGCGCGGGCCCGGTCCTCGCCGCCGGCTTTCAAGACCATCAGCATGCGTTCCTGGCTTTCCGAGAGCATGATCTCGTATGGGGTCATGCCCTGTTCGCGTTGGGGCACCGCGTCGAGGTCCATTTCCACGCCCATGCCGCCCTTCGACGCCATCTCGAAGGAAGACGAGGTGAGCCCCGCCGCCCCCATGTCCTGAATGGCGACGATGGCGTCGGTGGCCATCAACTCCAGGCAGGCCTCGATAAGCAATTTTTCGGTGAAAGGATCGCCGACCTGCACCGTCGGGCGCTTGTCTTCGGAATCCTCGCCGAACTCGGCCGAGGCCATGGTCGCGCCGTGGATGCCGTCGCGGCCGGTCTTGGAGCCCACGTAGATGATCGGATTTCCCGCTCCGCTCGCCGCCGAATAGAAAATTTTGCCGGTCTCGGCGAGGCCGACGGTCATCGCGTTGACCAGGATGTTGCCGTCGTAAGCCGGGTGAAATTCGCATTCTCCGCCGACCGTCGGAACGCCGACGCAGTTGCCGTAATCGCCGATGCCGGCGACGACGCCGGAAACCAGGTGCCGGGTCTTGGCGTGGCCGGGAGCGCCGAAACGAAGGGAATTCATGTTGGCAACGGGCCGCGCCCCCATGGTGAACACGTCGCGGAGGATGCCGCCGAGCCCCGTCGCCGCGCCCTGGTAGGGCTCGATGAAGGACGGGTGGTTGTGGCTTTCCATCTTGAAGACGACGGCCTGGGCGTCGCCGATGTCGATGACGCCGGCGTTCTCGCCGGGACCGCGGATCACCCAGGGGGCTTCCGTGGGCAGCGTCCTGAGCCACTTTTTCGACGATTTATAAGAACAGTGCTCGCTCCACATCACCGAGAAGATGCCGAGTTCGGTGAGATTCGGCCGACGCCCGAGAATGGCCAGAATTTTGCCGTATTCGTCCTCGGTGAGGCCGTGCTGGCGGACGATTTCGGGGGTGATCTCGCTCATCGTTTCTTAGGCTCCGTGTCGGGAATGCGCGAGCGCCGCCGGATGAAGGCGGTTTTCGGCCGGCCGACGGGATTGACCACGGGGATCTCCTTGCGCCGCATGGGCACGACCAGAATCATGCCGGCGATGAAGCCGCCGATATGGGCCCACCAAGCGACGACGCCGCCGCCGCTTTCCATGGACAGCTGGAGGAACTGGAACCCGATCCATCCCCCCAGCACCACGAAAGCCGGCAGGCGGACAAGATAAAACATGAAGAGAGTCAGCACCCTGGCTTTGGGATGGAGGACCAGATAGGCGCCGAGAACCCCGGCAATGGCGCCGCTGGCGCCGATCACCGGGGCCACCGATTGCGGATTGCCGGCGACGTGGGCGAGGCCGCCGGCAACGCCGCAGAGGAGATAAAAAGCCAAAAACCGGAGATGGCCCATGGCGTCCTCGACGTTGTCGCCGAATATCCACAAGAACAGCATGTTGACAAGCAGATGCATCCAGCCGCCGTGCAGGAACATGCCGGTGACGAGGGTGAGCGCCGCCGGAACGATGAAAAGCTCCGGGTTAAGCTGACGGCCGCCGACCAAAACCGCCGGGATGGTTCCGAGGCCGTAGGACACCGGCGCCACGGCTTCGGCCAGGGAAAGCTGCCACAGGAAGACGGCGCCGCATATGGCGATCAGGGCGACCGTCACATATTGGAAACGGATCCTCCTTAAGGGGGTGTCGTCCTTCAGGGGCAGGAACGCCATCGTCCGTCCTCGTCCTACGACAGCGCCCCGATGAGGCCGTCGAACATCGGCCGCCCGTCGCTGCCGCCGAGGAGGGGATCGGCCAGCCGTTCCGGGTGCGGCATCATGCCGAGCACGGTGCGGCTCTCGTTGAAGATGCCGGCGATGTTGTTCCGCGAGCCGTTGGGATTGGCCGCGTCGGTCGCCTCGCCCTCCTCGTCGCAGTAACGGAAAGCGATCCGGCCGGCGTCCTCGAGGCGTTTCAGGCTGTCTTCGTCGGCGAAGTAGTTGCCGTCATGGTGGGCGATGGGGATGCGGATCACCTGCCCCCGGCGGTAGCCCGTGGTGAAGGGAGACAGGGCGCTCTCGACGCGCAGGGAGACGTCCTTGCAGACGAACTTGAGGCCTGCGTTGGGCATCAGCACGCCGGGCAAAAGCCCGGCCTCGGTGAGAATCTGGAAACCGTTGCAAATGCCCAGCACCGCCACCCCTTGGCGCGCCCTGGCGACGATTTCGGCCATCACCGGCGAATGCGCGGCCATCGCCCCGGACCTCAGGTAATCGCCGTAGGAAAAGCCGCCGGGCAGGACGATCAAGTCGACGGCGGGCAGATCGGTACCGCCATGCCAGACCATGACGGGCGGACTCCCCGAGCTTTGTTGCAGCGCCACCTTGACGTCGCGGTCGCAGTTGGAGCCGGGGAAAACGATGACGGCGGCTTTCATCGGTTCAGAACGTCACCCTTCCGCGATGTCGATCTCGTAGTCCTCGATGACGGTGTTGGCGAGCAGTCGCCGGCACATGGCGTCGAGGTCATGGCGGGCCTTGACGGGGTCCGCCTCGGCCAAGTCGATTTCGATGTATTTCCCCTGCCTGACGCCGTCGACGCCGGTGAAACCCAGGGCCGAAAGCGCCTGCTGCACCGCTTTTCCCTGCGGGTCGAGGACGCCGTCCTTCAAGGTGACGAGGACTGTCGCTTTCACGGCCGCGGTCGTCTCTCGATCCCCTATTGCATCACCTTGGGGCCCTTGATGTCGGTCGGGCCGCTTTCCGGCAGGATGCCCAAGCGGCGGGCGACCTCCTGATAGGCGTCCTCGACATTTCCCATGTCGCGGCGGAAACGGTCCTTGTCCATCTTCTCGTCGGTCTTGATGTCCCACAGGCGGCAGGAATCAGGACTGATTTCGTCGGCCAGGATGATGCGCATCTCGTCGTTTTCCCAGAGCCGGCCGAATTCCAGCTTGAAGTCGACGAGACGGATGCCGACGCCGAGGAACAGCCCCGACAGGAAATCGTTGACGCGTAGCGCCAGGGACATGATCTCGTCCAGGTCCTGCGGCGTCGCCCAGCCGAAGGCGGTGATGTGTTCCTCGGTGATCATCGGGTCCTCCAGCTCGTCGGACTTGTAATAGTACTCGACGATGGAGCGCGGCAGCGGCGTTCCTTCCGACATGCCGAAACGTTTCGCCAGGGAGCCGGCGACGATATTGCGGACCACCACCTCGATGGGGATGATCTCGACCTCGCGGATCAACTGCTCGCGCATGTTGAGCCGGCGGACGAAGTGGGTGGGGACGCCGATGTCGCCCAAACGGACCATAAGGTATTCGGAAATGCGGTTGTTGATCACCCCCTTGCCGGTGATGACGCCTTGTTTCTTGTTGTTGAAAGCGGTTGCGGCGTCCTTGAAATACTGCACGAGAGTGCCGGGTTCGGGCCCTTCGAAAAGAACCTTGGCCTTGCCTTCGTAAATCTGTCTGCGTCTGGCCATGAGGTCGTCCGGTGATGGGGGATGCGCTTCGGGCGCATCCGTGAAGAGGGTCTATGTTGGATGATATAGCAGTTGTCCGGGAACATGACAACGCCGGCTCACAGCGGCACCGGCAGCCACGCCGCTTGGCCGGGCCGGCCGGCGGCGAACAGCCAGACCGGCTTGACGCCCGCCATTTGCGGCGCGGGCAGCGCCATCAGCGACGACGACGTGGTGCCGAAGCCGCTGTCGGCGCGGACGCACATGGCGCCGTCCGGTCCCGCCCCGGCGTCGAAATCGCCTCTCGCCAGCAGCGCCCGCCAGGACGACCAATCCCCGGACCCGGGGTCGGGGGGCCGGGCGGCCTGGAATTGCGGCAGGTACTTCCGCATGCGTGGCGACGCCGGATCGTTGAGGTCATAGGCCGTGATCATCGACAGTCCATCGGCCAGTTCCGCCGCCTCGACGGTGGTGGCGCCGGCGCTGTCGTGACCCGGGAATTTGAGCCAGAACGCTTCGCTCGCGTCGGCGATGATCATATTGAAGGAGCGGTAGCTTATGGGCTCGATACGGGACACCGCTTCCGCCGCCGCCGCCGCCGTCGCATGGTCCAGGGCCTTGAGCGGCAGTTCGCCGCGGCTCGGATGGCCCGGTTGCGGACCCAGCGAGTACAATCGATTGAGGACGCCGGCGGCGACGCCGGACGTGTTGAGGCCGAGCCAGGTGCCGCCGGCCCGCTCGTCGAGCCCGGCCGTCACCCGCGGCCGCTCCGGCCAATGCCGCGCCGGCGGCCGCCAGGGCCGGTCGGCCATCTCGTCGCGGTTCGCCGCCAAAAGGACGGGCCATTCGTGGCCGGGGCGGCGCAGGATCACCAGCGTGCACATGAGGGATTTTAATTAACCCCAAAGCGCTGCCGCCGCCAGGGCATTGCGGCGCCGTCGCGGCAGCCGTAAATTAGTCCCTTCGTTACCGGTGGCCAAGGAGCGCTGGCATGGAAGACGCATTCGAGGAACGCGAAAAAAGCGAGGAGGCCAAATACAAGCTCGACCAGGAGCAACGCTTCAAGGCGCGGTCGCGGCGCAACAAGCTCTTGGGCCTGTGGGCGGCCGAACGGATGGGCCTGGCCGGCCCGGAGGCCGAGGCCTACGCCATGGAAGTCGTCCAGGCCGAGTTGCAAAAACCCGGCGACGGCGATGTCGCCGGCAAGCTGGCCGGGGATTTCCGCGGCCGCGGCGTGGCCATCGGAGAAGCGGAAATCGCCGCCGAGATGGAACGCCTCCATGCCGTCGCCCTCGAACAGATCGCCGGGGAATATCCCGAGGCGCTGGACAAGGACCACGAAACGGTCATCGGCGGCTGATGTTCGCGCCCCCTTCAGCTCTCGCCGAAGACGCGCTCGAAGATGGTGCCGACATGGCGGCTGTGGTATTCGAGGTCGAAAAGTTCCGTTAAGGCCTTTTCGTCCAGGCATCCCGTCACCTCGGCGTCGCCCTTCAGGTGGGCGAGGAAATCGCCGCCGCATGCCGGCATGGCGTTCCGCTGGACGGCGGCGTAGGCGGCCTCGCGGCTCATTCCGGCCTGGGTCAGCGCCAGCAGCACCCGCTGCGAAAAGACGGCACCGCCCAGGCGGTCCAGGTTTTTCCGCATCGCCTCGGGATGGACAACGAGTTGCTCGACGACGCCGGTCAGCCGCGCCAGCGCGAAGTCGAGGGCGATGGTGGCGTCGGGCGCGATCACCCGTTCCACCGACGAGTGCGAGATGTCGCGCTCGTGCCACAGGGCGATGTTCTCCAACGCCGGGATCACCGCCGCCCGCACGATGCGCGCCAGCCCGGTCAGGTTCTCGCTCAAGACCGGGTTGCGCTTGTGGGGCATGGCCGAGGAGCCTTTCTGACCGGCAGCGAAATATTCCTCGGCCTCGCCGACCTCGGTGCGTTGCAGATGGCGGATTTCGGAGGCCAGGCGCTCGACGGAACCGGCGATGACGGCGAGCGCCGCGAAGAAGGCGGCGTGGCGGTCACGGGGAATCACCTGGGTCGATACGGGCTCGGCGGCGAGGCCCATTTTCCCGGCGACATATTCCTCGACGTAGGGGTCGATATTGGCGAAGGTGCCGACGGCGCCGGAAATGGCGCAGGTGGCGATCTCGGCGCGGGCGATCTCGAGGCGTCGCCGGTTGCGCCGCCATTCGGCGTAAAAGCCGGCCAACTTCAGGCCGAAGGTGGTGGGCTCGGCGTGGATGCCGTGGCTGCGGCCCATGCAAGGGGTGTCGCGGAATTCAAAGGCGCGGCGCTTGAGCGCCGCCAGAAGGCCGTCGATGTCGTCGAGCAAAATGTCGGAGGCTTGCGCCAACTGCACCGCCAGGCAGGTGTCCAAGACGTCCGAGGAAGTCATGCCCTGGTGGACGAAACGGGCCTCCGGGCCAACGTGTTCCGCCAGGTTGGTCAAAAAAGCGATGACGTCGTGCTTGGTTTGCTTTTCGATTTCGTCGATCCGCGCCGCCTCGAACTTGCCGCGCTCGCGGACGGCCTCGGCGGCCTCTTTCGGAATCACCCCGAGTTCGGCCTGGGCATCGCAGGCATGGGCCTCGATCTCGAACCAAGTGCGGAACCTGTTGTCGGCTTCCCAGATGGCGGCCATTTCGGGACGGCTGTAGCGTGGAATCATCGAAGCCTCTTGAACTCGCAGAGGGGGCGCTGGGAACGGAGCGAGAAGGATATTACTCAAGTCAACCGGTTTTGAAAGCCGTGATATGATTTCCCCGCCAATGACCCGCCAATGACCCGCCAATGAATAGAGGAGACCGTCGGTTGAAGGTGTCGTCCGAACTGCCCGCCATTCCCTTGCTCGAGACCGGCAAGGCGGGTCCCTTGGCGTTGCTCGACGCCGCCCCGCGGCAGTTCGGCGAGATCATCGAAATGAGCCGCCGGCATTACGGCGATGTCGCCTTGCGCTTGGGCGACGTGGTTTCGCGGCGCTGGCTCGACAAAACGGCCAATCCCTACCGTCATGAAATCGAGGCGGTGGCGGCGCGCGCCGGCCGGCCGGGCGCCCACCTGCTCAACCTGTCTTACGAGTGGACTTGCACGTCGGCCGTTGGGGCCGATCCGTCGGGACCGGGCAACCGCCTGTTGCGGACCCTGGATTGGCCGCTCGACGGGTTGGGCCAGAACGTCGTCGTCGGTTGCCAGGAGGGCGAGGCCGGACCCTATTACAACATCACCTGGCCCGGCTTCGTCGGCATCGCCACGGCGATGGCGCCGGGACGTTTCAGCGCCGCCCTCAACCAGCCGCCCATATGGCGCTTCAGCGGCTCGTGCCGGCTCGATTGGGCGATGTTCCGCGTCCACGTATGGAGCAACGAAGGCCTCCCCCCGGCGCATCTTCTGCGCCGGGTTTTCGATCAATGCCAGACCTACGCCGAAGCCAGGTCGATGCTGCGGGAAACACCCCTTTGCCTGCCGGCGTTTTTCATCCTCGGCGGCCTGGCCGCGGAGGAAAGCTGTGTCATCGAGCGCCTTGAAAACCGCGCCGCCGTCGGTGACGGGCCGGGCAGCGCCGCCAACCATTGGCAAAGCCTGAAAGTGCCGGGCCACCCGCGCGGCGAGGACAGTGTCGGCCGCTGGCGGATGATGGAGCGGTTGCGCGCCAACGCCGCCGACGATTTCACTTGGCTGGCGCCGCCCATCCTCAACGCCACCACGAAGCTGTCGGTGATCGCCAACGCCGCTCAAAAACGGCTCTTGGTCCAGGGCTGGGAAACCATCGGGCCGGCTACCGGCGTTTTCCGGCTTTGAGAATCTTCGCCGCGGCCGCTAGAGCAGGCCCATTTCCTTGAACGAATTGATGCCGCCCTTGCTGACGATGAGGTGGTCGTGCAGCACGATGCCCAGCTTCTCGCCGGCTTCCTTTATTTCCTTGGTCATGTCGATGTCGGCTTGCGACGGGGTTGGATCGCCGGAAGGGTGGTTGTGGACCATGATCAGGGCAGTGGCGCCCAGTTCAAGGGCGCGTTTGACCACTTCGCGGGGATAGACCGGCGTGTGATCGACGGTGCCTTTTTGCCGTACCTCGTCGGCGATCAGGACATTCTTGCGGTTGAGGTAGAGAATGCGGAACCGCTCGATGGTTTCATAGGCCATGCTGGCACGGCAATAATCCATCAGCGCCTGCCAAGACGACAGCACCGGTTTCTTCATCACTTCGGCGCGGGCAAGCCTGAGCGCCGCCGCCTGGGCAACCTTGAAGGCGATGATGGCGGCGTCGCCAATCCCCTTGATCTCTCGCAGAGCCGCCGGATCGGCGCTGATGACCTCGGCGAGAGAGCCGAAGCGGGCCAGCAGGCTCTTGGCCAAGGGTTTCACGTCGCGGCGCGTGTTGGTCATGAACAGCAGCATCTCCAACAACTCGTAATCGGGCAGGGCGTCGGGTCCCGATTTCAAGAAGCGCTGCCGCAACCGTTGGCGATGGCCGGCGTAGTGGGGTTTGTCGTTCACGGTTCAGGTCTCATGCTGGGACAGACGAAGATTGGAAGACTCGGTGACGCCATAAAACTTATGTGATTGTGAGTAAAGTGACGAAATGTGTCACTATCAGTGCTCCTTGGTATTACCTCCCTGTTTGCAAAAAAAACCGCCCTCTAGTGGTCCAAATCTGACATATGGTACCCATACGATCGCGTTATTCGTTTCCTCGGTAGGAAGGCGCCCGCCGGCGATGCCGGCAGCATCGTCAAG
>JAUXMA010000263.1 GCA_030623425.1 Rhodospirillaceae bacterium | reverse complement strand
GGGCGCCAGCGATGCCCATGCCGGTGCCGAACCACTTAAGCCACGCCAACATGGCGTGACGATATACCGCCGGCTACCGCAAAGAAAAGCCCCGCCGGAGCGGGGCCAAGCCAATAACACTGTCAGTTGCCGCCGCCCCGTCGATCATCTTTAGCCGCTTCCGGCGCTCCGTTCGTTGTTTGCGATTGAAGGCGTCCGCGCGACGTTGCAGTTTTTCCACTTTACTGATTGTGGTTTCGAGCCCTTTTATCACGCTGGCTTTGGATAATTTAGGCTGCTCGACGTTGTCAGTGGAATTCCACCGGTTTGTCCTCCGCGGACGGCGTTATGACCGGCACGGGATGAATGGCGGAAAGCGGCGGAATTGCGGGCTCCGCAAATCCAGGTGAATTCCACTGGCAACGACGAAGAGCCATATTTCAACGACTTGTTTTTTCGTAATTTAAAGGTTTATTAAGTCCGTTGGAGCTAATTTGGCCCCGGGGCAGCATGGGCTTGCGAAAGGTGGGAAACCATCTTGTCGGACTCTGACAACAAATCCGCGAACGAGGATAATAAAGACTCCGTGGCCGTGGCGCTCAGCTACGAGCCGGAAAGCGGTTACGCGCCAAAGGTGGTGGCCGGCGGCCGCGGCGCCATCGCCGAACAGATCCTCCAGATCGCTTTCGCCAACGGCATCAAGGTGCGCGAGGATGCCGATCTCGCCCAACTGCTGAGTAGCATCGATATCGATAGCGAGATTCCCTTGGAAGCCTTCGCCGCCGTCGCCGAAATCATGATTTACATCTACCGCGCCAACGGAACTCCCTTGCCCGTTCGCGGGGAAGATCGCTTCGCCAAAGATCCCGGAGGAACGACACCATGAACGAACGACAAGGCGTCCATCCGGCCAGGCCGAGGCCGGATGTTGCGCGGCAAGCGCAAAAGGTCGCCGCGCTGATCGTCGCCGCGCGCCGGCATCTCGCCGCCAACAGCATGATCGACCTTTCGGCCCTGGAAGGGAAAGTACGGACTTTGTGCGACGCCGCCGGCGACGCGCCGGCCAAGGACGCCGAAGAGATCAGGTGCTCGATCGCCGCCATCGTGAAAAACCTGGACCGACTGACGGCGGAACTCACCGCCCAACGCGACCAGGTCCTGGGCAAAATCGAAAACACCCTGCGACGGCAGGCCAACGACGCTTACGGCGACACAACTTGAAAACAACAGACGAATGCCGGCTTTCCTTGACTCGAACCGTGGCTTGACCCGCAAGCCGGTGCTTGCCCAACCGAATGACCGACATGGACATTGAACTCGGAGACTATTTTCGTTTTGTTTTCGCGCTGCTTTTCGTTTTGGCGCTGATCGGCGTCCTGGTCGCCGTGGCCAGGCGCTTCGGCCTCGGATTCGCCGCCCCGACCAGAAACGGCAAGCACCGGCGCCTGTCCATCGTCGAAGTGATACCGATCGACGGCAAACGGCGAATGGTGCTGCTGCGCCGCGATTTCACCGAGCACTTGATCCTGTTGGGCACCGATTCCGACCTCTTGATCGAGAGCGGAATTGCGGCGCCGACGGACGGAACCGCCGCCGCCCCGGAAAAAGCATCCGCCGCCACGCAAAAGATAGACCACCCCGGGGACGCCGCCGGAACCTTGCAAGTGCATGCGGAGGAGCGGAGTTGACGCGCCGTTTCCTCCTTTGCCCGGGCATCCTGGCGCTGGCGGTCATGGCGGTCATGGCGTTGGCGTCCACCCCGGCGGCGGCACAGACCTTCTCACTGGATTTGGGCGGCGGCGAGGGCTCGGCCACCGGGCGAATCATCCAGCTTTTCGTCTTGGTAACGGTGCTAAGCCTGGCGCCGTCCATTCTGGTCATGCTCACCTCTTTCGTCCGCATCATGGTGGTTCTGGGTTTTTTACGCACGGCCATGGGCACCCAACAAACGCCGCCCAACCAAGTGCTCGTCAGCCTGGCCCTGTTCTTGACCGTCTTCGTCATGATGCCGACCTTCGAGGCGGTTTACGACCAGGGAATCAAACCCCTCATTGACGGCCAGATCGACGAATTCGATGCTTTCGAGCGCGGCATCGAACCCTTTCGCGATTTCATGATGGGTCACGTGCGCGAACAGGATGTCAACATGTTCGTGGATATCGCCAAGGTCCCCGAGGATGAAGCGCGAGTCCAGGTGCCCATGCGCGTCCTGATCCCCGCCTTCATGATTTCGGAATTGCGCCGAGCCTTCGAAATGGGCTTCCTGATCTTCATCCCCTTCCTCATCATCGACATGGTGGTGGCCTCCGTCCTCATGTCCATGGGGATGATGATGCTGCCGCCCATCATCATCGCCCTGCCGTTCAAGATCATCTTTTTCGTCCTTGTCGACGGCTGGTTCATGATCGTCGGCAGCCTGGTCAAAAGCTTCGGCGGATAGCTTCCCGGCGGACCCTCGGGAACACAAATCCCAGGCTAGCCGTTTACGGCGGGATTTTCCGTTTCGCGGAGCGGCGGCGGCGGCGCCTATTGCATCAGGGCGGTGACGAAAGGCGGCAGGGCGAAAGCGCCGACGTGAACCTGGGGAGTGTAATAGCCCGTCTCAAAGCCGGCGGCGGCAAAACGTTGGCAAAGAACGTTCACCGGCAACATCCGCAAGCTCTCGTCGTTGCTGGCCCAGCCCAAGGTCATCAGGCCGCCGACGTAAGTGGGAACGGCGGTCACGTAAAAGCCGACGTCGGCAAACAAAGACTTTAGCCGCAGGTAGGTGTTGGTCACTTCCCGAGGCTGGAAGAACGGAACGCCGCTCTGCGTCACAAGAACCCCGCCGGGGGCGAGACGTTTTTGGCAATCCCCATAGAACGCTTCGGAAAAAAGTGCCTCGCCGGGACCAACGGGATCCGTGGAATCAACGATGATGATATCGAAGGTTCGATCGGTTTCGGCGGCAAATGCGCATCCATTCGCAACGACGAGATGACAACGGGGATCGTCGAAAGCGCCGTTGCTGATCATCGGCAGGTGCCGCCGGCAAATGTCGATCACGCTGTTGTCGAGTTCGACCAACGTCGCGCTCTCGACATCGTGTCTGAGAACTTCGCGAAGGACGCCGCCGTCGCCACCGCCGATGATCAGCACCCTGGCGGCGTTGCCGTGGGCGAAGATAGGAACGTGGGCGAGCATTTCGTGATAGGCGAACTCGTCCTTCTCGGTGACCTGAATGATCCCGTCAAGGGCGAGGACCCGGCCAAACGCTGGTGTTT
>JAUXMA010000377.1 GCA_030623425.1 Rhodospirillaceae bacterium | reverse complement strand
CGGTAGAGAACGTCCCCCTGTTCGGTGAGAATCAGGCCGCGGGCGTGGCGGTGAAAGAGGGGCACTTCGAGACTTTCCTCCAGCCCGCCAACCTGCCGGCTGACCGCCGATTGGCTGAGATTGAGCGTCTCGCCGGCATGGGTGAAACTGCCCGCCTCGGCGACCACCTGAAAGATGCGAAGCTTGTCCCAATCCATGACCTTCCCCACCCTCTCCGGCCGGATCAGGCGGCGGCCTCGGCGGCCGTATCCCGTTCGCCCAAGAAACGTTCCGCTTGCAAGGCGCCCATGCAACCCGTGCCGGCGGCGGTGACCGCTTGCCGGTAGACCTTGTCCTGAACATCGCCGGCGGCGAAGACGCCGGGAACGGAGGTGGCGGTGCCGTCCGGCAGGGTGATGATGTAGCCGTCCCCATCCATGTCCAACTGCCCTTTGAACAGGTCCGTATTGGGGGTGTGGCCGATGGCGATAAAAACGCCATCGACGGCAAGCTCGCTCAACGCGCCCGATTTCACGTTCTTGATCTTGAGCCCGGTGACGCCGGGTGGGTTGTCGGAGCCCAGGATTTCTTCGGCGACGCTGTCCCACATCACCTCGATCCTGTCGTTGAGAAATAAGCGGTCCTGGAGGATTTTATCGGCCCTGAGCTCGTCGCGGCGGTGAATCACCGTCACCTTGGTGGCGTGGTTGGTGAGGTAAACCGCCTCTTCCGCCGCCGTATTGCCGCCGCCGACGACGGCCACCTCCTTGCCGCGAAAAAAGAAACCGTCGCAGGTGGCGCAAGCGGAAACGCCAAAACCCTTGAACTTTTCCTCGCTTTCGAGACCCAACCAACGGGCGCTGGCGCCGGTGCAGACGATGAGGGTGTCGCCCGTGTAGATATCGCCGGAATCCCCTTTCAACGTGAACGGACGCTGGCCAAGGTCCGCCTCGACGATGGTGTCGTCGAACATGGCGGCGCCGACGTTCGCCGCCTGCGAGCGCATTTGTTCCATCATCCACGGCCCTTGCACCGGCTCGGCATAGCCGGGATAATTCTCAACCTCGGTGGTGATGGTCAGCTGGCCGCCCGGTTGCAGTCCCTTGACCAATACGGGCTTGAGGTTGGCGCGGGCGGCGTAAATGGCGGCGGTATATCCGGCCGGACCCGAACCTACGATCAGGATCTTGCTATGGTGACAGGTCGGCATGGCGGCGGCGTTTCCTGGTTCCGTCAATGGTCTGGTAACAGTCTTGGTGATTCCCCACAAGCCGGAACCCGTAAAATACGAACCCGGCGGGTGTGGCGCAAGCGGCGGCTCCCGCCGTCATCACCCGCCGACATCATATGATGTGGATATGATGTGGCCTTGGCATGGCGGCGCCACCATCGTAATATAATTGCGCGGACCATGGGTTAGAGAATCATCGCATGCAAAAGGTCAAACTCGACAGCATCGACCGCCTGATCCTCCACGATCTGCAGGCTGACGGCCGCATCACCAACGTGAAACTGGCCCGTCGCGCCGGCATTTCCGCGCCGCCGTGTCTTCGGCGCGTGCGGGCGCTGGAAAAGGCCGGATACATTCGCGGCTATCACGCCGATCTGGAAGCCAAGGCCCTGGGTTTCAACGTCACCGTGTTCGCCCAGGTCGGCCTCAATTCTCAGGCCGAACCGGATCTGGAGGCTTTTGAGGAAAGAGTCCGGCAATGGCCCGAGGTCCGCGAATGCCACATGCTGGCGGGCGAGACCGATTTCCTTTTGAAAGTGGTAGCCGAGGACTGGGACGCCTATCAGCGGTTCCTGACCACTCAGCTCACCGCCGCTCCCAACGTCGGCCATGTCAAATCGGCGCTTTCCATCCGCGCCTCCAAATGCCTTGCCGGCGTTCCCATCAAGGAAATTCGGTGACAGCATACTAATTTT
>JAUXMA010000149.1 GCA_030623425.1 Rhodospirillaceae bacterium | reverse complement strand
TGGCGTGCGATGAACACGCTTTCGTAAAAAGGCATTTGGTTAAACCTCCCTTCGGCTTTTCTCAACCCGCTCCGAAGAAACCGTCGCGGGTATAGCCGGGCCACTCCCGGCAGGAAGTAGAAAGCGCGGAACTATACACAAATGAAGCCTGAAGGCAAGGATGCCGCCAGGCGGAGCGTTTTTTCATCGCCGCGCGACCGCCTGGCGCCGCCCGCGATGCCGGTTCCCGGTCCCGCCCGCGCTTGACAGATGGTCCTTTGCCGCTATGACTTTTCAGCCTCCCTTCATGCCGACCCAGGATGGGCTATCAACACATGACGCGCGCATTTATTTTTCCGGGCCAGGGGAGCCAGGCCGTCGGCATGGGCAAGGAATTGGCCGAGGTTTTCCCGGCCGCCGAGCATGTCTTCGAGGAAGTGGACGAGGCCTTGAAGCAGAACCTCAAACGGCTGATGTTCGAAGGCCCGGAAGAGGAGCTTATGCTGACCGAAAACGCCCAGCCCGCCCTGATGGCGGTGAGCATGGCGGCGATGGCCGTCATCAAAGAGGAAGGCGGATTGGATGCCGGCGAAGCCTGCCGGTTCGTCGCCGGCCATTCCTTGGGCGAGTATACGGCTTTGACCGCGGCCGGAGCCTTGTCGCTGACCGATGCGGCGGGACTTCTCAAACTGCGCGGGCGGGCCATGCAAGATGCGGTCCCTGTCGGCGAAGGGGCGATGGCGGCACTGATCGGTCTCGACCTTGACGAGGCCCGGGCCGTTGCCGCCGATGCGGCCGAGGGCGATGTTTGCGAGGCCGCCAACGACAACGCACCGGGGCAGGTGGTCCTCAGCGGCAGCCGCGCCGCCATCGGGCGGGTCCTCGAAACCGCCCCCGAGCGCGGCGCCAGGCGATGCATCTTGCTGCCGGTCAGCGCCCCTTTTCATTGCGCGCTGATGGCGCCGGCGGCCGAGGCCGTTGCCGAAGCCCTGGACGGGATCACGGTTTCAGACCCGGCGGTGACCCTGATCGCCAACGTTACCGCCGGGCCGGTGGAAGATCCCGCCGACATTCGTCGTCTGCTCGTCGAGCAAGTGACCAGCATGGTGCGTTGGCGCGAAAGCGTGCTTTACATGAAAGACAAGGGTGTCGATACCCTGGTCGAAGTCGGCTCCGGCAAGGTACTGACCGGCCTCGTCAGGCGCATCGACGGCGATCTGACCGGCGTTTTCGTGACGGCGCCGGACGAAATCGAGGCGTTCTTGAAAACCCTGTAACAAAGTTTGTCTCAGGACGTCTTAGTTGTTTGGGCAGGGAAGGATGGGCAAACCATGTTTGATTTGAACGGAAAAGCGGCGTTGGTGACGGGCGCTTCGGGCGGCATTGGCGGCGCCATCGCCCGGGCGCTGCACGCCCGAAAGGCGACCGTCGCCCTGTCGGGGACGCGGACCGCCGCCCTTCAGGCCCTGGCCGATGATTTGCAAGAGCGCGTCCACGTGATTCCTTGCGATCTGGCCGAGCCCGAGGGCGCCGGAGCCTTGCTTCGGGACGCCGCGGCGGCGATGGACGGCGTCGACATTCTCATCAACAACGCCGGAATGACTCGCGACGGTCTGGCCATGCGGATGCCGGACGAAGACTGGCGGAGAGTCTTGGACGTCAATCTCACGGCGGCTTTCCGATTGTCCCGCGCCGCCCTCAAGGGAATGATCAAAAAACGATGGGGTCGGATCGTCGCCATTACTTCAATCGTCGGGGTGACGGGAAACCCCGGCCAGGCCAATTACGCCGCTTCCAAGGCGGGGCTCATCGGCATGATCAAGTCCGTGGCCCGGGAAGTGGCGACAAGAGGAATCACCGCCAATTGCGTTGCCCCCGGTTTCATCGCCACAGCGATGACGGAATCGCTCACCGACGATCAGAAGGAAAATCTTCTGAAGACGATCCCCGGCGGACGTTTCGGTACCGCCGCCGAGGTCGCCGCCGCCGTCGTCTATCTGACCAGCGACGAAGCGGCCTACGTCACCGGCCAGACCATCCATGTGAATGGCGGGATGGCGATGATCTAGCACAAATCCCGGCTTTTTAAGGCCTTTTCCTGGATGCTGGTCAAGGCTCATAATCTGTGTTAGGAAACGGGGCCATTTGCCATCCAGACATGATTCTTGGGAATCGGCGGAATTATAAAGATCGCGGAGTCTAGAGCATTTCATGGTTAGAGAGAATCGGCACCGGCCCGCTCCCCCTCCCGGCCACCCATAGCATACTAATGGCTTTGGGTAGCCGGGTGGGGGTGCGGGCTGGCGCCGACTAACCTTGAAATGCTCTAAGTGAATAGAACCTGGACGGGCCGGGAGAGAATGCAGCCTCCAATCCTTGCGTGAAAATGAATTTTAAATCCGAGGACAGAAACCATGAGTGATGTCGCCGACCGCGTGAAAAAAATCGTCCTGGAACATCTGGGCGCCGAGGAATCGAAAGTGGTCGATAACGCCAGTTTCATCGACGACCTGGGCGCGGACAGTTTGGATACGGTCGAACTGGTCATGGCATTTGAAGAGGAATTCGGCTGTGAGATTCCCGACGAGTCCGCCGAAAAGATCCTGACCATCAAGGACGCTATTGATTTCATCCAATCCCAAAGCTCCTGAACTTTGGGCCGATGAAGGGTGGGGCCGTGCCGCTGTCGGGGCGTATTGGCGGCAAAATAGGCGCCGGCGCCGGATCATGGTAATTGCATGAGACGTGTGGTTGTCACCGGTATTGGGCTCATCACGCCGCTCGGTTGCGGGGCCAAGGCCTCTTGGCAGCGCCTGATCAACGCCCATTCCGGCATCGGCGCCATCCAATCCTTCGATGTCTCCGACTTGCCCGCGAAAATCGCCGGACAGGTACCCGAAGGCGATGGCGCCGACGGCCAGTTCAACGCCGGCGACTGGGTCACTCCGAAAGAACGCCGCCGCATGGACGCTTTCATCCTCTATGGCCTGGCGGCGGCATGCCAAGCGGTCGAGGATGCCGGCTGGACGCCGGATGACGAGGAATCCCTTTGCCGCACCGGCGTCATCATTGGTTCCGGCATCGGCGGGTTGCCGGAAATATCGCGGAGCGCCATAATAGTCGAAACCGTCAGTGTCAGGCGCCTAAGCCCGTTTTTTATCCCCGCCAGCCTGATCAATTTGGTTTCCGGACACGTCTCCATCAGATTCGGCTTCAAGGGGCCCAACCACGCGGTGGTCACGGCCTGTTCAAGCGGCGCGCACGCCATCGGCGACGGCGCCCGAATGATCATGCTGGAAGACGCCGACGTCATGGTGGCGGGGGGGGCGGAAGCCGCTTGTTGCCGCCTCGGCATGGCCGGCTTCTCCCAGGCCAAGGCCTTGTCGACCCATTTCAACGATAGGCCGGAAAAGGCCTCTCGGCCGTGGGACGTGGACCGCGACGGCTTCGTCATGGGCGAGGGCGCCGGGATCGTGGTGCTGGAGGAACTGGAGCACGCCAAAAAGCGCGGCGCCAACATCTATGCCGAAGTGGTCGGTTACGGCATGTCGGGAGATGCCCATCACATCACCGCGCCCGCCGAGGATGGGAACGGAGCCTATCGTTGCATGCAGGCGGCGCTCAAGCGGGCCAGGTTGAACCCGGAGGATATCGACTACATCAATGCCCACGGAACCTCGACTCCCTTGGGCGATGAAATCGAACTGGCGACGGTGAAACGGTTGTTCGGACCGGCCGCCCATGACCTTTCCATGTCGTCCACCAAGTCCGCCATCGGCCATCTGTTGGGCGCGGCGGGGTCCGTCGAGGCCATCTTCTCGATCTTCGCCATGCGCGACGGGGTGGTGCCGCCGACCCTCAATCTCGACAATCCGTCGCCCGGCTGCGACCTCGACCTGGTCCCCCATCAGGCCAAGGAGCGAAAAGTGCGGGCGGTCCTTACCAATTCCTTTGGCTTCGGCGGAACCAACGCTTCCTTGGTCTTTCAGCCGCCGCCTTGAGAGCCCGGTCCCTGGCACGCCTCGCTTATTTGCTTCTCGTTCTCGGCGTCACCTCGGTTGGCGTTTTCATTTGGGGATATGCTCAATTCGTCAGGCCTGGTCCGCTGCCGGCGGATACGGCGGTGATCATTCCCCGCGGCGCCGGGGTCGACGATATCGCCAACGTCCTCGCCCGGGCCGGGGTTCTTGCCGATCCTTGGATCTTTCGCTTGGCCGCCCTTCTCGGCGGAGCCGACAGGGCGCTCCGCGCCGGCGAATATCTTTTTCCGGCTCGCATCAGCCTCAAGGAAATCGTCAAGCTCCTGCAAGACGGCAAGACCGTGGTCCGGCGCCTGACCGTCGCCGAAGGGCTGACGGTCGGGCAAGTCGTCGCCGCGCTCGATGCCACCAAGGAACTGACGGGCTTGACCGGGCCGGCGCCCGCCGAGGGGACGTTGCTGCCCGAGACTTACCATTTCTCCCACGGCGACCGCCGCGACGCCGTCATCGCCCGCATGGCCAGGGCCATGGACGAGACCCTCGGCCAGCTGTGGACCGGCCGGGCGCCGGGATTGGCGTTAAAGGGCCCCGGCGAGGCGCTGATTTTGGCTTCCATCGTCGAGAAGGAAACGGCCAGGCGAGAAGAGCGCCGGCGCGTCGCCGCCGTCTTCCTCAACCGCCTCGGCCGGGGCATGCGGCTGCAATCGGATCCGACGGTGGCCTATGGATTGGCGCTTGCCGGGGGGGAGTTGAAACGGCCTTTGAGCCACGCCGACCTGCGGACGCCAACACCCTACAACACCTATCTGATCGACGGCCTGCCGCCCGCCGCCATCTGCAATCCCGGCCGGGCCGCCATCGAGGCGGTGCTCAACCCGGCGGTGACCGACGAACTTTACTTCGTCGCCGACGGCGCCGGCGGCCACGTTTTCGCCCGCAAGCTGGCCGACCACAACCGCAACGTCGCCAAATTGCGCACCATCCGCCGCCGGCAACTGATGCCGGCGCGATAGAGCATTTCGCGTTTGTACTAACTCACATACTCATAAATGACGCCCCGTAATCAGACGATAGCTTGCCGCCCCGATGTTAGCTCAAGCGCCTGAAAGCGGACCTCTGGCGGAGTTTCGGGCGCTTCCGGGTATAGGCAGAAGGGGATATTCGCTGGTCAGGT
>JAUXMA010000061.1 GCA_030623425.1 Rhodospirillaceae bacterium | reverse complement strand
TCGCATGGGAAATCGGTGCCGATGCGACCTTTGTTTTCGTTTCTTTACGTGGCGCCCTGGGCTTCCGGCCCGAAGAGTTGATCGGCCGCCGGCCCGCGGAGTTCGTCCTCGACGCGGAGGAATACTCGCCTTTGCCTTTCGTCAGCGATCATCCGCTGGAGGAGGTGGAGATGTGGATGCGCCGCGCCGATGGCGCGACGGCTTGCGTGGTCGTTTCCTGCCTGCCGCTCAAAACCGAGGCGGGAGAATGGCGGGGCACCAGGGGAATCTGCAAGGACGTCACCGAGGAGCGTGAACGCGAAGCGGCCCTTGCCCGCGCCCGGCACCGCGAACAGTTGCTCAACTACATCGTCAGCACCATCCGCGACGAGATCGAACCCTATAACATGCTCACCGCCGCCGCCGCCGCCACCGCCCGGGCTCTGGGGGCGGCGGGATGCCGCATTTACCGGCTTAGCGAACCGGGCTTGTTCACGGTGGCGGCGGAACACGGCAACGCCGACGGCCTCGAAACATTGGATAAACACCTAGGCAAGCTCGATAGCGCCGGCAACGAGAAAAGCAAAACCCTGTCCTTGGAATGTCGGATCGGCAAATGGCTGATTTTAGCGACGGCCACCCACTACCGCCAATCCGTCAACGGAACCATTTGCATGTGGAAAGAAGAGGATCCGGACGGCTGGGATGATGACAACCGCATCCTTATCGGCGATGTCGCCAACCAGCTTGGCATCGCCAACGAACAGATCGCCAACCATGAACGCATCGTCAAATTATCCCGCACCGACTCTCTGACGGGACTGTTGAACCGCCGGGCCTTTTTCGAAGAGGAACTGCCGCGGCGGCTGGCGCGTCTCAAGCGCAGCCGACTAGGCGCCTCGTTGTTTTATGTGGACATGGACAACTTCAAGCGGGTCAACGACGTTCACGGCCATCAACACGGCGATGAAGCGATCCTGTTCTTGCGGGAGATGCTGATCAAGCATTCCCGGCCCAGCGACGTGATCGCCCGCCTAGGGGGAGACGAATTCGCCATTTGGCTCGACGGAATCTCTCCCGAAGCGACCCAGGGACGCGTCCAGATGTTGATCGAAGCCAGCAAGAGCCTACACCAGTTTTCCGGTGACGAGGATCATCCATTGGGTATATCTATAGGCATCGCCATTTATGAATCGGGTAAAGGCGAAAGTATTAAGGACCTTTCCGCCCGCGCCGATGCGGCGATGTATGACGTGAAACGCGACAGCAAAGGCGGTTACAAGTTTGCGCCGCCTCCCGGCGCGCCGCTGGATGCGCCGGACGACGACACAAAAGGGGAGGAGAACTCCTCGTGAACGCGAGAGCAAAAGCGGAAGCCATCACCTACGAAGAAGCCAAGGAACTGGCCTGCGACAAGGACGCCAAAGTGCGCCTGTCCCTGGCCGAACGCCAGGACGTCAAGCCCGAGATCCTCTATTTCCTGACCAACGATCCCTCGCCGGAAGTCCGCCGGGCGATCGCCAACAATCCCGCCACTCCCAGGCAGGCGGACTTGGTGCTGGCTAGCGATGCCGATGAAGAGGTCCGCACCAGCATCGCCGGAAAAATCGCCCGGGCGGGGCTGGATTTGAGCGGCGAGAACCGGGAAAAGCTGACCGAGGCGCTGGGAATTCTTGCCAGCGACCAGATCACCCGGGTCCGCCAGATTCTGTCCGAAGCCTTGAAGGACATGACCGACGCCCCGCCCGAGGTGATCAAAAACCTGGCTCTCGACTCAGAGGCCGTGGTCGCTATGCCGGTGCTTGAATTCTCGACGGTGTTGAACGACGAGGATTTGCTGGAAATCATTGAAAAAGGACCGGCGTCAGGGGGGCTGGGCGCCATCTCGCGCCGCGCCGAGGTTAACGAAACCGTCGCCGATGCCATCGTCGAAACCGACGACGTGAATGCCATTGCCGATCTATTGTCGAATCCCAGCGCCCAGCTCCGGGAAGAAACCCTGGACGATCTGATCGATCGGGCTGACACCCAGGAACTCTGGCATGCTCCCTTGGTGTCACGCCCGAAACTGCCGGCGCGGGCGGCGACGCGGCTTGCCCATTTCCTCGCCGACAACCTCCTGGAAACGCTGCAGGCGCATCAGGATTTGGACACCGAAACCCTGGAAGCCGTGAAATCGGTCGTCCAGCGCCGTATCGAAGGGGGAATCCCCAGCGCCGATATCGAGACGGGCCCTGGACTGGATTTTTTTGATGCCGAACTTCCCATCGACATGGCCAAGCGGCTCCATAAAGCCGGCAAACTGGACCAGAAAGTCATCGCCAAGGCGCTCCATGCCAGTGACCACTCTTTCGTCGTAGCGGCGTTGGCGGTGCGCACGGATCTTGCGATTGAAGTGATTCGCAAGATTTTCACCGCCAAAAGCTCGAAGGGAATTCTCGCCCTGTCATGGAAGGCCGGCCTGCCGTTGGGACTGGCCGTGCAAGTCCAGATCAGGATGGCGCGGATCGCGCCGGAGGAGGTTTTGGGCGACAGAAGTGATTCCAGCTATCCCCTCGGCGAAGACGAGATGAATTGGCAGTTGCAATTCTTTGGCGACATTTCCGGCGGCAAGAAAGGATGACTCCTTCCCCGGGTCAAGATGCAACCGGCGTTCGGAGGCGCCGGCCGGAAAAACCGCAACGGCTTCGGCCCGGGGCCTTATAAATTTAACCATGGGTTGCTATTGATGTGTCGGGGATCTTCAATGAATCAAGGCGCATTGAAGAGGCTTCTGAAAGGCCTGTCCATGTTGATAGGAATCGCCATCAGCCCGGATTGATCAGCGTGCCGGCGCCGTGCTCGGTAAACAGCTCGAGAAGCATGGCGTGCGGCACCCGGCCGTCAATGACGACGGCTCCTTCGACGCCGTTTTCGATGGCTTCAAGGCAGGTTTCGATTTTCGGAATCATGCCGCCCTGGATGGTGCCGTCGGCGATGTTGTCCCTGGCCTCTTTGACCGTCATTTCGGGGATGAGGTTGCCTTTTTTGTCGACAACGCCTTCGACGTCGGTCAGCATCAACAGGCGCCGGGCGGCGACCGCCGAGGCGATGGCGCCGGCCACCGTGTCGGCGTTGATGTTCAGGGTTTCGCCGCCGGGACCGGCGCCGATCGGGGCGATGACGGGGGTGATGTCGGTTTCGTAGAAGTGGTCGAGGATATGCGGGTCGACCGCGGTGGGTTCGCCGACAAGGCCCAAGTCGAGAATCCGCTCGATGTTGGAATCGGGATCGCGCCGGGTGCGCCTGAGCTTCTCGGCCCTGATCAGGTTTCCATCCTTGCCGGAAAGGCCGACGGCGAAACCACCGGCCTCGTTGATGGCCGAGACGATCTGCTTGTTGATGGCGCCGGACAGCACCATTTCCACCACTTCGACCGTTTCCTTGTCGGTGATGCGAAGACCGTCGACGAACTGGCTTTTGATCTTCAGCCGTTCCAGCATGGCGCCGATCTGCGGACCGCCGCCGTGGACGACGACCGGGTAGATGCCGACTTGCCGCAAGAGGACGACATCGCGGGCGAACAGCCGGGCCAGTTCGGCATCGCCCATGGCGTGACCGCCGAACTTGATGACGAAGGTCTCGCCCGAATAACGCCGCATGTAGGGCAGGGCTTCGGACAGCACCTTGGCCTGGGCGAGCCAGTCTTCCTTGGTTTTGGTTTTGCCGTTTTTGTCGATCTTCCTGTTCATGATCCCTTGCAACCTACTTATGGCGTTATCTGGGACAGCCCCTAATATTTTACCCTACCAGGGGATTTCTTGAAAATCAGATAGTCACCTTTTTGCCAGCGCCGCCAGCGCCGCGCGCAGTTCGGCAATGCCGGAACCCTGGCGGCTGCTGGTCGGGATCACCCGCGGATGCGCCGCCGGGTGGCCGGCCAGCTCGCCGATGATTGCTTGGATGCGAACCTCGAGCTCTGTCTCGGTGATCTTGTCGCTTTTGACGATCACCACCTGATAGGAGACCGCCGCCCCGTCCAGCATGGCCATCACCTTGCGGTCCGGGTCCTTGATGCCGTGGCGGGCGTCGATCAAAAGACAGCATCTCCGCAGTTGCGCCCGGCCTTTCAGATAGGCCTCGACGAGCGCCGTCCAGCTGCTGATTTGTTCCTTCGGGGCGCGGGCGAAACCGTAGCCGGGCAGGTCCGCCAGCATCAGCCGGCCGCCGAGATCGAAGAAGTTGAGCTGCCGCGTGCGGCCCGGCTTGTTCGAGGTCCGGGCCAGGGTCTTGCGGCCAGCGAGGGCGTTGATCAGGCTCGATTTGCCGACGTTGGAACGGCCGGCGAAGGCGACCTCCGGCAAGGCCGCCCAGGGCACTTGCGCGAGGCTGGCGGCGGCGCCGATGAAGCGGCATTCCTGGGCAAAAAGCCAGCGTCCCCGTTCCACGGCCTCGTGTTGCGAATTCTGTTTCGTTCCCGCGGCCTGCACGGCGTTCCCATCGACACGCGGGCCGGCTACTTGACGCCCATGCGCCTCATGATGACCTGTTGCTGGATGACGGAAAGCAGGTTGTTCCAAGCCCAGTAAATCACCAGCCCGGCCGGGAACCGCGCCAGCAGAAAGGTGAACATGATGGGAAGGAACATGAATATCTTGGCCTGCACGGGGTCGACCGGCTGCGGGTTGAGCCTTTGCTGCAGGAACATGGTCAGCCCCATGAGCAGCGGCCACACCCCGATCATCAGGAATCCGGGCGGTGTCCACGGGATCAGGCCGAAAAGGTTGAACAGCGTCGTCGGATCGGGGGCCGACAAATCCTGGATCCAGCCGTAAAAGGGCGTGTGACGCATCTCGATGGCGATGAAAAGAACCTTGTAAAGGGCGAAAAACACCGGCACCTGGATCACCACCGGAAGACAGCCGGCGGCCGGGTTGGCCTTCTCGCGCTTATAGAGCGCCATCATCTCCTGGTTCATCCGCGTCTTGTCGCCGCCGACACGTTCCTTGATCTTGACCACTTCCGGTTGCAGTAGTTTCATTTTGCTCATCGCCCTGTAAGACTTGTTGGCGAGCGGGAAAAACACCAGCTTGATGACCACCGTCACCAACAGAATGGCGAGGCCGAAATTGCCGATGTAATCGTTGAAAAAAGTCAGGGAGTGGAAAAGCGGCTTGGTCAGGTAAGGGAACCAACCCCAATCGATGGCCATGTCGAAGCGTTCGATGCCAAGGGAGCTGTAGTATCCATCGACCAGGGAGACCTCCTTGGCGCCGGCGAACAGGCGGCTTTCCGCCTCGACCGCGGCCCCGGGGAGCAGCGTCCGTTGGCCACCCATGAAGTCCACCTGGTACTTGTCGACACCGTTCTCCAGGCGGTGGCTGAAGCGGCTATCGACCCGGGTCTTCTGGTCGGGGATCATGGTCACCAGCCAGTACTTGTCGGTGATTCCTAACCAGCCGCCGGTGGTGCACTTCCAGAACACGCCTCCAGGGGGGCGCGCGCGGTCGCCGGCGCAAGGTTCGAAAACGCTCTCTTCCGAAACATCGTCATAGTCCACCTCGCTGAGCTTGCCGTCGAAGACGCCCAGCAGCCCCTCGTGCAGGATGAAGAAGCCGGTCACCTCCGGTGTGCCCCAGCGCGAGATCAGCCCGAAAGGGTAAAGCGTCACCGGCTGGCCGCCGGTGTTGTCGACCCGCTGGGTGATCGTGAACATGTAGTCCTCGTCGAGGGCGTAGGTCTGCGAGAACTTGAGCCCCTGTCCGTTGTCCCAGGTCAGGGTCACCGGGCTCGCCGGGCTCAGGGTATCGCCGTCGGCCCGCCACACGGTATCGGGCGTCGGCACCTCGACGCCGGAGTCGCGCACCCAACCGAACCGGGCGTAATAGACCGCCGCCGAGCCGAGCGGCGACAAGAGCACGATCTTGCCGCTGTCCGGGCCCAGGTCCTCGCGGTATCCGATCAGCGTCAGGTCGTCGATGTGGGCGCCGGTCAAGGCGATGGAGCCACGCAGCAGGGGTGACGAGAGTTTCCCCCTCGGCCCGCCTTCGGCGAGGATCGTTTCACGGTCCTTGGCGGCCACCTCCTCGGCCGCCGGCGGGGTGCCGGGAGCGGCCGGGAGCCGGGGCTCGCCGGTGGCGGTGGGAGCCAACGGCGCCGTCGGAGCGCCGCCCTCCGCCGTTTCGCCGGCTGGCCCGCCCTGTTGTTGGTCAACGGGCGGCGGCTCATACTCCTGCGCAATATAGAACTGGTAACCGAGCAGAATGGCGAGCGAAAAAGCGACCGCCAGGATCAAATTGCGATTGTCGGTCATCATGGTGAGCGTTCCCGCGCCTGCTCGCCCGTGGGAACCTTCGGCGGGTTGCCGTCGGCAACGGGATCGAAACCCCAACCGCCCAGGGGATGGCAACGGCTGAACCGCTTGACGGCGAGCCAGCCACCGCCGAGGGCGCCGAAACGGGTGACGGCCTCGAGGGCGTAACTCGAACAGGTGGGATGATAGCGGCAGGCGCCAGGCAACACCGGCGACAGCAACAGCTGGTATCCCCTGATCAATGCCCGCAGAATCGTGCTGGCCGGATTCATCTTGTCGCAAGCCTATTGTTGTTTTTTCAACTCGATGTATGCGTCCAGGCGTTTCAAGGCGGTTTCGAGGTCTTTCATCAGGACGGCGAAGGGACGGCGCAAAGTCGCGTTGCGGCCGATGATCACGAAGTCGTGCCCCTCCTTGGCATGGACCGGCATCACTTTACCCGCGGCGGCGCGCAGACGGCGACGGACCCGGTTGCGCTCAACGGCGTTGCCGACTTTGCGGCTGACCGTGAAGCCGACGCGGATGGAAGCCGTCTCCTCATGAATCCCCCGACGGCGGCGATCGCCGGACCCGTGGCGCCGGGCTTGCAGGATCAAGCCGGGAGCGACCCACTTGCGCTTTGCTTCGGCGACCCGGAGGAACTCCGGCCGGCGTTTCAGGCGGGGGACGGCGGCGTCCACGGTTTGACCCTAAGCGGAAAGGCGCTTGCGTCCCTTGGCGCGCCGCTTGGCGAGAACCCTGCGGCCGCCAACGGTCGCCATGCGGCAACGGAATCCATGCCGCCGCTTGCGGACGAGTCTGCTTGGCTGAAAGGTTCTTTTCACGAGCTCACCCCTAGGGAAATTCAAGCCCCGCTGTATACGGTCTTGCCCGGGCGAAGTCAACGCCAGCGGCGGCGGCCACGGCGAGAGGCGCGAAACCATTAAGGGGCGTCGAAATGCCAATGGATTTCGACGAAAGGACTTTCCCGCCGGATAGGCGGGCGGCGCAGTCGAGCCGATGGGCGAATTTCTCGAACCCGTTCCGGGCTTGAATGTTATCAATGACGCGCTTCACTTGCTCGGTTAAAGTATCATTGTAATTTTAGATCAGACCTCGCCTGATCGTTTACGGTATAAAAGAAACACTCACAGGTCCTGTTTCGCCTGATGAGTGCCTTGTCCTTTGATGAGTGGGGGAACGATGGCGCGGCGGTTCCTTTCAGGCGCCCTCGGCGCGCTTTTACGGTATGCCCTGGTCATCGGGATGCTGGGCGGGGTGGGCTATTTTTGGTACGTGATCCTCGACGATCTCGTTGCGGCCGAACGGAGCAGCGGTACCCAGATCAACGTCAGCGGCCGGCAAAGGATGTTGTCGCAGCGGATCAACCTGTTGGCCGAGCGCTTACTGGCCGCCACCGACGCCATCGAACGCGACAGTCTCCGAAAAAGCCTGCTCGCCGCCGCCGGCCTCATGGAAACCTCGCACGACGGGCTGATTAACGGCGAGCCGTCTTTGGGACTGCCGGGGAATCCAATTGGTTAGATGGCTGCGGAGGTGAAACCCTACCAAAAGTGTGGTTATCTGGGTAGGATTAGAACAGATTTGAAGATGATACGGGAATAATGGATTGAACAAAAAAACCCATGATACGCTTTCCTTTCCATCGAAAATTGTCAGCTGTGCCATTCTGCTGACGTTTCTGACGGTCGTCTGGATGGGTTGGGTCATTTTTGAGGCTTCCCGCTTCGCCGAACTGACAAGGACGAACTTTCTCACCCTTGAGCGTCTTCATGGGGAAATACTCCAATACGATGAGGTCCTTACGATGTCTGCCCGGATGGCTGCAGTGACGGGCAAGAAACCCTGGATTGATCGCTATCTTCATTATGAGCCTTTGCTTGACGAGGCAATTAAGGAAGCCATCAACCTTTCTCAAAGCAGCGATATG
>JAUXMA010000344.1 GCA_030623425.1 Rhodospirillaceae bacterium | reverse complement strand
GTATGGGAGCGGTTCCTTGGCGGCCTGCGCAAGGCGGGGTTTCCGGAGAAGTCGAGGTCCGCCAAACTCTAACTATTGTGTCACGGCAACGGGGCGGGCGCCGAATTCAGCCTGTACGGAAACCACTGGTTTTCCGTATAGCTGTGCTCAGTGTAAGGGGGTGTCGCTACTGGGCGGCTGTTGATCGAGCAATTCCTTTATCGCCCGGATCACCCGCGTCCACACCGCCTCCCCGAATCGGGCGAGAGCCGCATCGTAGATCGCATCGGTAAGATCGTTCTTCTTCAGCAATTCCCGGCTGAAGTCATACACGATTTTTTCATCGTCGCTGAGACCATCCGGTTCCTCCCCGCCGGCGTTCTCTTCCCCGCGTCGGCCCGCCTTAGCTCGTCGGTTCGACGTAATTGGTATCATGTTTGAAGAACCACTCGTGGCCCTTCAGCATGTAGTTCCAGTACATCACCGGCAAGCCCATCGTCTTGATCCACCAATAGCTCCAGCGTTCCTTGCGCGGGTCGAGCGGGAAGGTCGGCGTCACCTTGCCGCCGTAGATGAACTCGGCGATCATGCACTTGCCCAACGCCGTCGTCAGCGGGCACGAGGCGTACCCGTCATAGCCTTCCTCGAGGGTGCCGCCGTCGATCACATGAAGCAGGTTGCGGACCACGGTCGGCGACTGTTTGCGGATGGCGGCGGCGGTCTTCGAGTTGGGCGTCGAACAGGCATCGCCCAGACTGAACACGTTGGTGTATTTCGTGCTCTGCATGGTGTGCTGATGGACGTCCACGTACCCCCCTTCGTTGGCGAGCGGGCTCGTCCTGACCGCCTCGGGCGGACGCTGCGGCGGCGACGCGTGGATCATGTCGTAATCAAGGGTCAGGGTCTCGCCCTCGTTGTCGCCGCCGACGACCTCGAAGGTGGCCTTCTTCGCGTCGCCGTCGATGGCGACGAGGTTGTGCTGGTATCGCACGTCGATGCCGTATCGCGCCGCCACCTTGACCAGTTCGGTGGCGAACAGGGGCACCGAGAACATCCCCGGCGCATGGGTCAGGAATTTCAGGTCGCAGTCGCCGAGGCTGCCCAGCTTCTTCAGATGATCGGCCGTCAGATAGGCGATCTTCTGAGGCGCGCCCGGACACTTGAAAGGAAGCGGCGGCTGGGTGAAAAGCGCCTTGGCGCCGGGTTTCAGGTCCTTGATGCAAGTCCACGTATACTCGACGTAGCGGGGATCGTAATTGCTGCACACGCCGTTCTTGCCCAGCGCCTCCTGCGCCCCCTGGACGGCGTCCCAATTCAGCTCCAGACCCGGACATACGATGAGATAGTCGTATGAACAGGTATCCCCCGAGTCCAGCTCGACCTTGTTGTTTTCAGGGTCGAAGGCCGCCACCGCGCCCTTGATCCACTTGACCCCGGACGGGATCAGGCCGCTTTCCGGGCGCCGGTTCTGGGCCAAGGACTGGACCCCAGCGCCCACAAGCGTGAGCGCCGGCTGATAATAGTGCTCCTCGGCCGGCTCGACGATGGCGATATCCAGATTGCGTCCGCCCATGCGGCGACGCAGCGAAGCGGCGACCGTTATCCCGGCCGTTCCGCCGCCGACGATAAGAATTTGATGGTGCGCTGTTTCAGACATGATTATCTCCCAATTGATACAAGCGCATTTTTCCGACATTCCCCGCGTCAGTCAGACTCTTTCCGAACTACTTGATGAACGCTGGACACTCGACGACCTAGTTACCTTGCTGGTACGCCGTGACACCAGTGTCCATGTGGTTTTGCCACGGCTCGACTTGCGCGAGCGCGGCTGCAGGCCACAACCATAGAACTGCAAAGAAAACTCGGAGCAAGCTACGTACCGACATTGCGCGTTCCCCCTGTCCCGAGAGCGCAACTGAACGGACGACGCCTTACGAGCGCCTACTTAAAGGCGTGCCTGGTAGAACGGGCTGATAGGGACAAAACCCGCACCACCCGTCGGTGCCGCACGCGCATGGCGGCGGCGCGCTGAGCAGCCCGTTTCTAACCCATGGAGACGAGTGGGGGATTGATATGGATCAAAGGTTGTCTTGGCCCCCACTGGCCTATACCGAAACCACTTCTTTTCGGTATATCTGGGGCGGCCGAGCGTCCGTAACAGGCATCGAGACGGCCACCAGGTAAGTGTCGGTTGATCTACATCAATGAGTGGCAGGCAGGTGTCCGGCTAATTTGACCGACCACCGCAATGGGAGGTGCGGTGTAGCTAGGGAGGTGGGCACTTGCCGTTATACGAGTGGTCC
>JAUXMA010000068.1 GCA_030623425.1 Rhodospirillaceae bacterium | reverse complement strand
TTTTCACCGATCCAACAGTTATTCGGATAGCCTCTTTAAGCAGGGTTACGGAGAACAGATGGAAAAAAATTCCCATCCAAGCGTTGACCGCCGGCAACGACTCGAAAAGATCGGCGTCATCCGATTCGATGCGCGGGGAATGATGCGCCAAGGGCAATTTTTTTCCATATCGACCAGGCAAATGTAATATATTTTTAAAACTCTATACCTTACACGTCAGATTCCATCATCCGTTGATGGCGGCGGGGTTCTTCGTCGCTAGATTGGCCGCCCAACGGTTATCGGCGGTCGGGGGGATATTGATCCTGCCCGTGACGACAGGCTCGGCTTTTACTTGGTTGTCGGCAAGTGATTGCGGACGTGCACCTGGATTCGGACATGCGCCAGGGAAATTCGAAACAAAATACCGGCGATAAGGGCGGGATTCATTTATCGACATTGTCGCGAAAGTTTCATTTCGACAATTGGCAGGAAAAGTTCCACGCCGGCGAATTAAGCAAAGCCGTGGCTCTACGTTCCCGATTGATTCTTTATTTTTTCTGGGAAAAGAAATGGTTTTTCATCGCCATGCTGGTCGGCGCCGGCATGTTGAACCTGCCTCCCCCGGAAGGCTTGAGCCGGCAGGGCATGGTGGTCCTGACCATGTCGGTGGTGGCGATCATCCTTTACGTCACCGAACCCGTTCCGTTACCGACGGTGGCCTTGCTGATCGTGATCGCGCAGGTTTTGCTTCTTGGGCTGGATTCGTCGGATGTCGCCGGAAGTCTGATGAACGATTCGGTGCTGTTCATCATGGGATCGCTGATGCTGGCGGTGGCGGTGGTCAAACAGAAGCTGGATAAGCGCATCGCTTGGTTGATCATTCGCATCACCGGCACCAAGACGTCGCGTATTTGTTTCGGGATTTCCGTGGTTTCCGGCATTCTGGCATCGTTCATCGGCGAACACACGGTGGCCGCCATGATGCTCCCCGTCGGCATCACCTTGATCACCCTCACTTCCGACGACCCGAAAAAGGTGCGGAATCTGGCCGTGGTTGTGCTGCTTTCCATTTCCTACGGTTGTTCGGTCGCGGGCATTGGCACGCCTTCGGGCGGGGCGCGCAACGCCATCATGATCGGATACTGGAAGGAGTTTTTCTACGATCCCACCAATCCGGAGACCTTCAAATTCATTGTCGATTACCTGAAATGGATGGTCTTCGCGTACCCGATATTCCTGATCCAGCTTCCGTTCGTGACCATGATCCTTCTCTTCACCTTCCGGCCGGAATATCGCGATCTTTCCCGCGCCGTCGTCAAACTGAGGGCGCAGGTGGAACAGGAAGGGGCGATGAAGGCCGCCGACTGGGTCGCCATAAGCATATTTTTTCTCACCCTGGCGGGGTGGATTTTCTTCTCCGGCGAGATTGGCCTGGGGACGGTCGCCATTTTCGGCGCCGCCGCTTTTCTGGTTGCCGGCCTGGTCCGCTGGGAGGACATCAACTCGGGTGTAAACTGGGGGGTGGTGCTGCTTTACGCCGCCGCCATTTCGCTGGGCTTGCAGATGAAGGAAACGGGCGCCGCCAGGTGGGTGGCGGAAAGCTTCCTGGCGTGGCTGGCTCCCTTTGGCGCCAGCGACGGAGTTGGCTTGTTGGCGGCGGTGTCGATCTTGACCACCGGCGTCACCAACACCATGTCCAGCGGCGCCGCCGTGGCGGTGCTCGGCCCCATCGTGCTGAAAATGGCCGTCGTCGCCGAGGAAAGCCCCGTCGTCATCGGTTTCGTTACCGCCGTCTCCTCGTCGTTTGCTTACTTGACGGTGATCGGAACCCCGGCTTGCGCCATCGTTTATGCGTCCGGTTATCTGAAAACGACGGATTTTCTCGTTGTTGGCTGGAAAATGGTGCTGATATCGACAACTATCATGTTGTTGGCGGCGTCGATATACTGGCCGCTCTTGGGCATGTGATCCTTGGTATGTGGAGAGGACGCGCCGGTGACGATGGATGTGAGCGCGAAAGAGCGCCAAAAAATCCTCGAAGAGAGAAAAAAACGGTTTCGGATTCTTGTCTGCATCGACGGCTCGGATGAATGCTATCAGAGTCTGCGTTATGCCGCCAAGCTGGGACGGGGCGTCGATGCCGACATCATCCTCCTTTACGTCCGCCCCGTCGACCAGGGGCTTCGCTCGGGCGGTTTGGAGGTCCGCGTCGCCCGGGAAAACATGATGAATTGGGGCCTTGAGCTGCCTGGCATCCAATATCTCAAGAAAGGCCGCGACGTTCTCGTCGAGTTGGGCGACATGGCCGAGGACTGGGCGGCGACATCCACCCATACCGATGTCGAAGGCGATCCCCTGGGCGACAACAAGATCGAGTATCGCAACGAGCAGGGTACAAGCATCGTGCTCAAGCTCAAGACCGCCACCGGCATCGCCACCGGCATCCTCGAGCAGTATGAGCTTGGCCCCTACAACATGATTATCCTCGCCGCCTCGGGCCGCTGGCGGGGCCTGGCCAAGTCGTTGTGGGATCCCGCCGTCGCCGAGAAGGTCGCCATTCATGCTCCTTGTTCGGTCCTGGTCGCCCGGGCATTGGAGGTCGGCCATGGCTACCTGATCTGTACCGACGGCTCCGAGCGGGCGATGGAGATGGTGCGCCAGGAGGCCTACCTCGCCAGCCATTGCGGATGTCCGATCTCCCTGATGTCGGTGGCACTGGACGTGGAAAGCAAGGAGGAAGCGCAAAAGCATGTGGACGAGGCCAAAAACATGCTCGAATCCATGGACATCGAAGTCGAGGAAACCATCGTCAAGGTCGGCAACCCGGTCGAGGAAATCATCGAGGCCGGTTCCAACTACTCGCTGATCGTCGTCTCCGATACCGGCAAAAGCGGTTTGCAGCGATTCTTCATGGGCAGCGTCGCCTTCAAGGTTATGGAAAAGGCTCATAATTCGGTTCTGATCACGCGTTGACCCACCGCCTCCGGCCATCTTCTCGACGGGATAAGAGACAAGGGGTTCGGTCCCCGTGGCGGCGGCGAGGACCACTTGCGAGATGCAGGCACTGATCTTCGATTGTGACGGGGTGCTCGTCGAAACCGAGCGCGATGGCCACCGGGTGGCCTTCAACAAAGCTTTCACCGCCAAGGGGCTCGACCTCGAATGGTCGGTGGAGCGTTACGGCGAACTGCTGAAGACCGCCGGCGGCAAGGAACGCATGCGCCGGCACTTCGATGAGACCGGGTGGCCGGTGCCGGAGGCCGAGCGCGACACCTTCATCAAGGACCTGCACAAGCTCAAGACCGACCTGTTCATGGAGTTGATCGAGTCGGGCCAGTTGCCGCTACGGCCGGGCGTCGCCCGCATCATCGACGAAGCCATCGCCGCCGGGCTCAAGCTGGCCGTCTGCTCGACCTCCAACGAGCGCGCCGTACAGGCCTCGGTCAACATCATGCTCGGTCCCGAACGCGCCCCGCGCCTGCCGGTCTTCGCCGGCGACATGGTGCCGGCCAAGAAGCCCGACCCGGCGATCTACAAACTGGCGAAGGACCAGCTCGGCCTCGACCCGGCCCGCTGCGTGGTCATCGAGGACAGCAACAACGGCCTCCGCGCCGCCATCGGCGCGGGCATGCACTGCATCGTCACCATATCGTCTTATACCGGCGAGGAGGACTTCACCGGCGCCGAGCTGGTCGTCCCCGAACTCGGCGATGGCGACGCCATCACCATCCGCCTGGCCGACTGCCAGGCTGTCTGCGCCAGCTGAGAGTCCCCGGACGGGCTCTCGGCAACAGGGGCGCCATCAGCCGGTCGACGGGGGCGAAATCGTCGGTCAAAATGGGCGGGTTGGCGCCGGAAACGCGGCCCGCAAGGTCCGAGGCCGGCCAACGCACCCATGTTCGCGGAATGCCGCGGGCCGAGGATATTTCCGCCGCCGGTGTCGGCAGGGCGGAGGCGACGACGACGAAGGTGACGCGGCCGGCGGCGCCGGCATCATCGGCCTCGAGCCAGACCTCGACGACGGGAAAGTCCTTTTTCAGCGTCCTCAGCAGGCTGAAGAGGAAGCGGCGGCGGTTTCCGTTGTCGACCACTTTGATGGCGTAGAATCCCCGCCGCGTCAACCGCCGGGCGATTTCGCCGTGGAATTCCCTGGTCACCAGATGGGCGGGAATGGAAATGTCCCGGAAGGCGTCGCCGAAGATCACGTCGAAGGCCGGCGCGGCGGGGAGGGACTGAAGAAACTCGCGGCCGTCACGGTGGTGGATGGCGAGGCCGGGGACCCGTGCCGGCAACCACATGTGATCGCGGGCGGCCTTGGTCACCGCCGGATCGATCTCGGCGACCGTCAATTGGCCGCCGGGTTTCCGGCCGGCGTAGTCGCTGGCCCAGGCGCGGGGCAGGGAATAGCCGCCGCCACCGATGAAATAAGCCGACGGCGCGCGCTGGCCGCTGAAACGCAGCTTGGCGATCTCATCGACAGCGTGAATGTAAGGACTGTACAACAGCCCCGGGTTGTCGCGGTCGTTGATGCCGTGGACCAGGTGGTCGAGGACCATCATCCGGCTCTCGCGTCCGCTTTCGGGGCTGAAATCGACGATGCGGATGCAAAAATAGTCGCTTTCCACCTGGCACGGAGACTCAAAGGCCCGCACCTGTTCGCTCCACCAGCCCAAACCGCCGCCGCCGGCCGCCAGCAACACCAGAAGGCCCAAGCGCAAGGGATCGGCGATGGCCAACCCCAAAGCCAGAAAGGCATAGACGGCGGCGACCGAAACCACCGTTGCCGACGAGCCGATCCAGGAAATGAGCAGATAGCCGGCGGCAAGGGTGCCGGCGATGCCGCCGAGCGCGCCCAGGGCGTACATGCGGCCGATAACCCTTCCCGGGGATTTGGCGGTGGACTCGGCTTCCGCGTCGATGGCCAGCTTGGTCAAGATCGGCGCGACGATTCCGACGAAAAGGCTGGGCAACAGAAAAGCTGAGGAGGTCAGCAAGATGATCGAGGGGATCGGGCCGAACCCCCCCAGCAAATTCGACACCACCCTCAGCAAGGCCAGGGACGCCAAGCTCGAGACCGCGGCCAAGCCCAACGCGGCGGCGGCCCGGCGCGCCCCTTTGGTGGCGTCAACCCGCGGCCCCGCCAACAAGCCGCCGATCCAATTGCCGGCCGAAAAACCGGCAAGAACGACGGCGATGATCGCCGTCCAGGTATAAAGCGACATGCCCACGTAAGGCGCAATCAGCCTGCCGGCGACGATCCCGATGATCAGGCCGCAGGCCGAACTCAGGAAAACGGCCAGTCCGTATACGAATTGCCGCAACATTCAGGGTCTTTTGCCTTTCCCGGCGATGAAAAAGGCTCGAAAATTTCCATGGAGCGTCAATAAATAACGAAAACTAGTGGATTGCGTTCGCCCGCGACAGGTATTTCAGGAGGGAGACCGGCGATGACCGCCGTTCCCGGATGTTTGCGTTTCATGGCGTTAATTCCTCCCTGTTTCATCCCTCAAGTCACCGCGATCTTGCGCGAGGCCTTGACCGTTTCGCCCTTGTCGTCGGTCCAGGTGAAGTCGAAAGTCCCGCTTTCTCTGACCCTTGCATGGAAAGCGAAATAAGGGTTGGCGGCAATCGCCCGATGCATGTTGGCGCTAAACACCTCCTTGCCGTTGAAGGAACAGACGAACTTGTTGATGATCATGCGCGGGATCAGCTTGCCCGTTTTCTTGTCCTTTCGAATCCCGGTCTCCATGTCATGGAAAATCAGGGTCTTGATTTGGATGATATCCCCTTTCTTGGCGGTCTCGGGGACTTTCACGCGTGGGTTTGTAACAGCCATGACCTTATAACTCCTTGCCCCTCGCTCAGACGCCGCAGCCGCCGATGGTGACCTTGACCATCTTTTTGGTGAAATAGACGGAGCCGTCGCTCATCACCGCCGCCACCACCACGTTCTGGGTCTCGCGCAGGCGCATGCGTGTGGAAATAACGGCCTTGCCGACGCTCGGCGATAAGTTGAAGGTGACCACGTCGGGGCGCGGATTGCCTTCGGCGACGACGTGCACCGCCTTGACATAGTCGGCCTCGGTCATCGGGCTGTCGATGGAAATGGTGATCGGCACGGTGTTGCCGTTGTCGGCGATTTCCGGCAATTTCAGGAATACTTTGCCTTCCTGGGCGGTGCCGCCGCCGGTTAATTTCGACAAAGTCCGCGCCGCCGTTTCCGGCGTCGCCAGGACGTGGCGCGAAAACAGACTGCTCCCGGCGATAGCCAAGGCGCCCGCCGCCGCCGCCCTCAACACGTCTCGGCGGCCCAACAGGGCGGATTTATTCGTATTTTCGGTCATTTTCCGTCTTCTCCTCATTCCAGGGCGCTATTTGCCGGGGCGCCGGATCGCGCCGCCAAGGCTCCCCTCCTCCAGGTACTTCAAGCCGATGAAGCCGCCCAGCATGATCGACAGGAGGGCGATGACGGAGCCCAGGGCCAGCGTCGAAAGGCCGGTGATCCCCTGACCGATCGTACAACCGAGGGACAACACCCCGCCGATGCCCATGATGGCGGCGCCAGCGAAATGGCGGATCATATCGGCGGCATCGGTGAAGGCCTCGACGCGGAAGGTCTTGGTGGCGATCGCCGTCAGGCACGAGCCGGCGATGACGCCGCCAACCGCCGCGACGCCGAAATTTATGGTCGAGCCGGTGAAGGTCATCAGGTACTGGATGCTTTCGCCGGCGGGCGCGACGAAGGTGAAGGAAGCGAGCGGCGCCGGTTCGAAATCGTCGTAGCCGAGGATGCCGGTGATCCACCAGCCCAAAGGGACCAGGGCGCCGATGATCAGACCGCCAATGATGTTGCCGGGCGAGGCGCGGAATTCCGCGTCCTTGAAACAGTACGCCAGGATGGCGGCGGCGAAAACGGCGGTGACTACCCAGCGCGCCCAATCGGTGTCGGCGCCGAGAACGGCGGCGGCCATATCGGCCATGCCCTGGGAATCGAGCCCGCTTTGCTTGAGATCGACATTGGCCAGGTTCTCCATCTCGACACGCGCCAAGCCGGTCAGTCCGCGCAAGGTCATATAGGCGAAAATGCCCATGATGATGATCACCATCACCGATTTCAAATTGCCGGCGCCGATGCGGACCAGGCTTTTGTTGGCGCAACCGCCGGCCAAGGTCATGCCGAAACCGAACGAAAGGCCGCCGACGATGGCGCCCAGCCAGCCAAAGTTGGCGGTCAGGTAAATGCTCTGATAGATGTCGATGACTTTGAAGCCGTGCAGCGCCTGGGTGCCGATCATGGCCACCGCCATGGCCAGAAGCCAAGCACGGAAGCGTCGGAAATCCCCCATGAAAACGATATCGGACAAGGATCCCATGGCGCAGAAGTTGGTCCGGTTCGCCGTCGCCCCGAAAAGGATTCCGGCGGCGAACCCGGCGCTGGCGACGACAGTGCCCGCCGATAAATCTTCCATGAAAATTCTCCCCGTCGCTAGTGGTCTGTATCGTCTAAATTATACCCCTACGACGGCGTTGCGAGGCTTCCGGCTAGGAGTAATACAGTTCACTTAAGCACCTTAATGCATTGATCAATATCGATGCGATGGAGCGCTAGCTTGTCTCGGGGCCGGATTGGATAATTGCTCATTTTGCGCTTGACGCCTCGCGGATTTCGCCGGCCCCGGCTGGAGACGACGCGTTCTTCGAGGATTTCGTCCAGGACAGCCTCATGGAATGCCTTCTTCTTGCGAGGGGGGAATGGCGGCAATGCGGGCTCCCTTGGGGAGTTCCGCAACTGTCCGCGCCATTTGCAATGCCCTCCTTTGCCATGAAGACAAAGATAAGGTATCACAAAATCTTTCTTAAGTGAACAGTATTAAGCCTAGTGGCCTGTATCACCTAAATTGTACCCCTACGACGGCGTTGC
>JAUXMA010000254.1 GCA_030623425.1 Rhodospirillaceae bacterium | reverse complement strand
GTCTTCACCTCCGAGAGAGAACTGGTCGAAGCGGGAGCGGTCGACGCCGCGCTGAAGTTCCTTGCCGGCCGGGGCCTGATCTACACGGGCGTTCTCGAACCGCCGAAAGGGAAAAAAACCGACGACTGGGAACCCCGGCCGCAGGTGTTGTTCCGGGCCACCGAATTCGGCGACGACGTTGACCGCCCACTCAAGAAGTCGGACGGAAGCTGGACCTATTTCGCCACCGACATCGCCTATCATATGGATAAGTTCCGGCGCGGTTTCGAGACCATGATCGATGTCTGGGGCGCCGACCACGGCGGCTATGTCAAGCGCATGCGGGCGGCGGTCGAGGCGGTGACGGAAGGGGCCGGAAAGTTGGACGTCAAGCTCTGCCAGATGGTTAAACTCACCGAAGGCGGCCAGCCGGTGAAGATGTCGAAACGGGCTGGTGCCTTCGTCACCTTGAGCGAAGTCATCGATCGGGTCGGCCGCGACGTGGTCCGCTTCATCATGCTGACCCGCAAGAACGACGCCCACTTGGACTTCGATCTCGCCAAGGTCACCGAACAATCGCGCGAAAACCCGGTCTTTTACGTCCAGTACGCCCATGCCAGGTCCTGCTCCGTGCTGCGCCACGCGGCCGAGGTCTTCCTTCCTGGCGAGTTGAGTCCGTCCGCCTTGGCGCGGGCCGAACTCGACCGCTTGACCGATCCGGCGGAGCTTGCTTTGATAAAAACCATGGCGAGTTGGCCGCGTTTGGTGGAGAGCGCGGCGCTCGCCCATGAACCCCATCGTGTCGCTTTCTATTTAAACGATCTCGCCGCGCGGTTTCATATGCTTTGGAACAAAGGCAACGAAAACGCCGATATGCGCTTCCTGATCCCCGGGAAACGGGCGTTGTCGGCGGCGCGGCTGGCCTTGGTGCGGGGAACGGCTATTGTGATCGCATCGGGGCTGAAAGTGATGGGCGTAATCCCTGTTCAGGAGATGAGATGATGACGCCGTCCGACGAATCCATCGACCGGAACGAGACGATCGTTCCGGATCCAGCCGAAGCCATGGACTTCGAGCCGGTGGTCCGGCCCCCGCCCAAGCGGATGGGCAAGGTCAAACTGTTTTTCGTTCTGGTCTTGCTGACGGTGACAGGCGGCGGGATCGTTTGGTACTTTTTTGGCGACCGGCTTTATGGCGGCGGAGAGGGCGGCATTCCCCTGGTCCGGGCCGAGGAAGGACCGGTCAAGGTGCGTCCAGAGAATCCCGGCGGGATGAACGTGCCGGACCGGGACAAGCTGATTTACGATCGCATGCAGGGCATGGACGCAAAACCGCCCGTCGAGCGCCTGCTGCCGCCCCCGGAGGCGCCGTTGCCGCCGCCCAAGGCGGGGATGGAAGCAACAACCGAGGCCGGCCAGCGCCAGCCCGCCGCCAGCCGAGCCGCCGCCAAGGCGAAGAAGCCCTCTCCTCCGGCTCCCGCCGTGCCCACCATCGAAGAGGTGCTCGCCGTCAAGCCGCCGTCGCCGCCGCCGCTTGTGCCCGGCGGCGGCGAAAAAGCGAAGCCCGAGATCAAGGCCAAGCCGGCGGCAAGCCCGGCCTCCGCCGAGCCTGCTGGCTCCGTCGAGCCGAAAGCGGTTTTTCGGGTTCAGTTGGCCGCCGTCAGAACCATGGAACGGGCGCAACGGGAATGGACCCGCTTGCGGAAAGAGCATTCGGACCTCCTGGAAAAATTCGAGCTTTCCGTGACCAAAGCCGATCTCGGTCCCGGCAAGGGCCTGTTCTATCGCCTGCGCGCCGGTCCTTTGGCCTCCAAGGCCGCGGCCCGCGATCTTTGCGCCAAACTGGCCAAACGGAAGGTGGGGTGCCTGATCGCTCAACCCGAAGAATAGAATGACGGCCGGCTTCCCCCTGGCGGTGATCTTCGGTTGTTCCGGGCCGGTGCTTGGCGACGACGAACGCCGGTTTTTCGGCGAATCCGATCCTTTGGGCTTCATCCTCTTCGCCCGCAACTGTGAGAACCCCGGCCAGGTGCGCCGCCTTGTCGGAGATTTGCGCGCCTGCGTCGGCCGGGCCGACGCGCCGATCCTCGTTGACCAGGAAGGCGGCCGGGTGGTTCGCCTGAAACCGCCCCATTGGCGTCCGGCGCCGGCGCCGGCCCGGTTCGCCAAGCTTGCCCGCCGCGACCCGCGACGGGCGGTCAGGGCGGCGCGCCTCAACGCCCGGCTGATCGCCGCCGAACTTTTCGATCTCGGCATCACGGTAAATTGCGCGCCGGTCCTCGACCTGCCGCGGGCCGACGCCGATCCCAGCATCGGCGAGCGGGCCGCCGGCGACACGCCGGACGTGGCGGCCCTGCTGGGAAGGGCGGCTTGCGAGGGTTTCCTCGCCGGCGGCGTGGCGCCGGTGATCAAACATATTCCCGGCCATGGCCGCGCCACCAGCGACAGCCACAAGGAACTGCCGCTGGTGAAGGCCTCGTGGAAGGAGCTTGAAAGGGTCGATTTCGCTCCCTTCCGGGCGCTCAAGGAGATGCCTTGGGCGATGACGGCGCACGTCGCTTACCAAGTGGTGGACGGGCAAGTCCCCGCCACCACTTCCGCCAAGGTGATCGAAAAAGTGATTCGCGGCGCCATCGGTTTTCAAGGTCTCCTCGTATCCGACGACTTGGAGATGCGGGCTCTCCAAGGCGGCCTCGACGAGCGGGCCGGAGCGGCGCTTGCCGCCGGCTGCGATTTGGTGCTCCACTGCAACGGAAGCATCGCCGAAATGAGCTCTGTCGCCGGCGCTTCCACGCCGTTGAGCCGGGCGGCGGCCGGGCGCCTCGCCCGCGCCGGGAGCCAGGCTTCGATGCCGCAAGCCTTTGACTCCAAGGCGGCGGCGGCCGAGTTCAGCGATTTGCTGGCGGCGGCGTCATGAACGTCGAGGCGATCATGACCGCTGCCTCGGTCTGGGTGATCCCGGTGCTCTTGGCCGTCACCCTTCATGAAGCCGCGCACGGCTGGGCGGCATGGCGGTTGGGCGACGACACCGCCTACCGCATGGGCCGGGTGAGCTTCAATCCGTTCCGCCACATCGACCTTTTCGGCACGGTGCTCCTGCCGGCGCTGCTGCTCTTCTTCTCCGCCGGCCGCATGATGTTCGGATACGCCAAGCCGGTGCCGGTGAATTTCTTCCATCTGAGGCGGCCCCGGCGCGATATGGTGCTGGTGGCTTTGGCCGGGCCGGGTACCAATCTATTGCTGGCGGTGGTTTCGGCGGCCCTGTCCCACGTCATTCCTTTCCTTTCCGGCGAGGTCCAGCAGTGGTTCGGGTCCAACTTGATGAATTCGGTATGGTTCAATCTTTT
>JAUXMA010000145.1 GCA_030623425.1 Rhodospirillaceae bacterium | reverse complement strand
CGGCGTTGTTGGGCGCCATGGAGCCGCCGTAGAGGATGCGGATGCCGCCGGCCGCGTCGCCGTCCAGCCGCGCCGCCAATTGGCCGCGGATGAAATCGTGCATATCCTGGACAGTATCCGGAGTGGGCATCCGTCCGCTGCCGATGGCCCAAACGGGCTCGTAGGCGATGACGGTGTTGGCGGCGGCAGCTCCGTCCGGCACCGAGCCGGCGATTTGAGCCTTGGCGACGTCGAAAGGTTTGCCGGCATCGTGCTCTTCTTGCGTTTCACCGATGCAGATGATGGCGCCGAGACCGGCTTTATGGACGGCCGCGGCCTTGGCCCTGATGTCGGCGTCGGTCTCGCCGTGGGCGGCGCGGCGCTCGGAATGGCCGACGATGACATAGTGGCAACCCAGGTCCGCCAACATGACGGCGCTGACATCCCCGGTATGGGCGCCCTTCGCCAAGCGATGGCAATCCTGGCCGCCCAGGGATAAGCCGGATCCGGCGATGGCCTCGCCAACCTTGGCGATGAGGGGAAAGGGCGGCACCAGGAGCATCTCGAAAAGAGGGTCGGGCGTGGCCTGGAAACGTTCCGCCAGAGCGGCGGCGAGGGCAACTCCGTCGGCCTGCAAAGTGTTCATTTTCCAGTTACCGGCGATCAGAGGGCGGCGGGTGGCTGGCAAGATTTTGGTTCCTTGAGCTTATTTCCGAGCCGGGATCGATTTCGCTAAGACGCCTCTTTAGCACAGTCGCCAAGCCGCCTCAACAACACCAAAGTGTGGGGATGGATTTCCCGCCTGGCAAGGGCGATTCCCAGGTTGCGGCGGGGTGGCGGCGCTTCTATGATGTCGCCCTCCGCTCTCGGCGGCATCGGCAAACGTTCATTCTCCCTGACCAGGCCGTTTCCATGCTGGAAGCCATCCGCAAGCATTCCGCCGGCATCGTCGTCAAGGGTTTCCTTGGCCTTCTTGTCCTCAGCTTCGCCGTTTGGGGCATCGGCGATATCTTTCGCGGCGGCGGCGCCGTCACCTCCGTCGCCCTTGTCGGCGGGGTGAAGATTCCACCCGACCAATTCAATGCCGAGTTCCAACGCGAAGTGACCCGTCTCGAGCCCGTCTTCGGAAACCGTTTCGACCGGGATCAGGCGCGAGCCATGGGCCTTGCCGAGCAGGTGCTCGAACGGATGATCACGCGCCTTCTTTACGGCCTCGGCGCCGATGACCTGGGCATTGTCATCAGCGACGATCTGGTGGCCGCCGAAATCCGCCGGGCCCCCTCCTTTCGCGGCATTTTGGGCAAGTTCGACCAGAACCGGTTCATGCAGATTCTTTCTTCCGCCGGGATGACGGAACAGCGGTACGTTTCCATGGTCCGGGAGGATCTGGCCCGCGCTCAGTTCCTGAAGAGCATCGGCGGCGGCAGCGAAGCGCCAAAAGCCCTTGTCGAGGCCGTCTACCGGCACCGCCGGGAACAGCGGATCGCCGAGTTCGTCAAGATCGCCGATCTGACCATGACCGGCGTCGCCGAGCCCGATGCCGCCGCCCTCGAGAAGTTCCACCGCGGCAACGCCGCCCGTTTCACGGCGCCTGAATACCGGGCGCTCACCGCCGTAATCATCGACGCCGAGGAGCTGGCAAAGGAAATCGCCGTCTCCGAAACGCAACTGACAGAGGCCTTCGAGCAGCGGCAAGACGAATTCAACCAGCCCGAACGGCGGCGGTTGCGGCAAATGCTGTTCAACGACGAAGACAAAGCCAAGAAAGCCCGCGAAAGGCTCGCCGAGGGCGCCGATTTCGCCGAAACGGCGAAAGACATGGCGGGAATGGATGCCGATGCCCTGGATATCGGCGCCATGACCCGCGAGCAAATCCTCCCCGAACTGGCCGAGACGGCTTTTGGGCTTTCCGAGGACGGCGTCGGCGGGCCGCTGAAAAGTCCGTTGGGCTGGCACCTGATCCAGGTCGTGGGCATCGAAAAGGGCGGCCAGCGGACGCTGGCCGAGGTGCGCCAAAAGCTGACCCGGGATATCGCCAGGGAAAAGGCCGTCGACAGTCTGTTCAGCCTGGCCAACAAGCTGGAGGACGAACTGGGCGGCGGCGCGGCGCTGGAGGAAGCGGCGTCGAGACTGGATCTGAAACTGATCAAGATCGACGCCATCGACGGTCAGGGCCGCGGCGCCGCCGGCGTCAAGGTCAAGGGCCTGCCGACGGGACCGTTCATAGAGACCGCTTTCGCCATGTCGGAAAACTCGGAAAGCCCACTGACGGAAGCGGGCGCCGACGGCTATTTCATCGTCCGGGTCGACCGCATCGTTGCGCCCGCCCTGCGCCCCATCGGCGCGGTGAAGACCGAAATCACCGCCGCCTGGAAAGCCGAGCAGCGTACCGAGGCGGCGGAAAAGACGGCGCAAGATCTGCTCGAGCGCCTCGACGGCGGCGCCGAATTGGCCGCCATCGCCGCCGAAAGCGGGCGCCGCGTCACCACCACCGAAGCCTTCACCCGCTTTGGCGAGGGAGCGCCGGCCGAGCTGCCCAAAGATCTGATCGCCGGGCTTTTCGCCGCCAACCCCGGCGAGGCGCGGCAGGCCAGGGGCGGCGACGGCCATTTCGTCGCCCGCCTCAAGGAGGTGCGGGTCGCCTATCCGGCCTCGGATCCGGCCGGCGTGGCGGCGCTCGGCAAAGAGCTTTCCCGGTCGCTCAGAGAGGATGTTCTGGCCCAGTTGGCGAGCGCTTTGCGAAAGCGCTTTCCCGTTACCGTCAACAGGCAAGCCATAGATCAGCTTTTTTGACCCCTGGCCGATGAAGGTGTTTCCGGAGTTTTCCGTGTTCAAGGAAGCCTATGACGGCGGCCGGGCGCAGGTGGTCTGGACGACCCTGGTCGCCGACCTCGTGACCCCCGTCGCGGCCATGCTCAAGCTGGCCGGCGGCAAGGCCAACAGTTTCCTCCTCGAATCCGTCGAGGGCGGCTTCGTCCGCGGCCGCTACTCCTTCATCGGCCTGAAACCGGACCTGATCTGGCGCTGTTTCGGCGACAAGGCCGAAATCAACCGCCGGGCGCGGACCGACGCCAAGGCCTTCGAGCCCTGCCCGATAAGCCTGCAATCCGGCGCCATCGCCTCCTTGCGCGCCGTCGTCGCCCAATCCTACATCGATCTGCCGGCCGGCTTGCCGCCGATGGCGGCGGGACTGGTCGGCTACATGGCTTACGACATGATCCGCCTGATCGAGAAACTGCCCGATCAAAACCCCGACGTGCTGGGCACGCCCGACGGCGTCTTTTTGCGGCCGACGGTGATCGCCGTTTTCGACACCATCGAGGATACCGTCAGCGTGATCACGCCGGTCTGGCCGGAGGGCGGCGGCGACGCCGGGAGCGGCTACGACGAGGCCCGCCGGCGGTTGGCCGAGACGATCGGCGATTTCGAGAAAAACCCGCCGCGCCACCGCAACGCCGACGCCGCCTTGGTCTCGCCGCCCGAATCCAACATGGACCGCGGAAAATTTCACCAGATGGTCGAAAAGGCCAAGGAATACATCCTCGCCGGAGACGTTTTCCAGGTCGTTCTGTCGCAGCGTTTCGCCGTTCCCTTCCGGCTGCCGCCGTTTTCCCTGTACCGGGCGCTACGCCGCCTCAATCCCTCGCCGTTCCTGTTTTTCCTCGATTTCGGCGCTTTCTCGGTGGTCGGCTCCAGCCCCGAGATTCTGGTCCGGGTTCGCGATGGCAAGGTCACCATCCGTCCCATCGCCGGCACCCGCCGGCGCGGCGGCGACGCCGCCGAGGACAAAGCCCTGGCCGAGGACCTGCTCGCCGACGCCAAGGAATTGGCCGAGCACCTGATGCTGCTCGACCTCGGCCGCAACGACGCCGGCAGGGTGGCGCAAGTGGGGACGGTCAAAGTCACCGAGCGGATGAGCATCGAGACCTACTCCCACGTCATGCACATCGTTTCCAACGTCGAAGGCGTTCTCGACCCCAAATTCGACGCCATCGACGCCCTCCTCGCCGGCTTTCCGGCCGGCACGGTTTCCGGCGCGCCGAAGGTGCGGGCGATGGAGATCATCGACGAGCTCGAGCCGGACCGGCGCGGCGTCTACGCCGGGTGCATCGGCTATTTCGGCGCCAACGGCGAAATGGACACCTGCATCGCCCTGCGCACCGCCGTCGTCAAGGACGGGGTCATGTACGTCCAGGCCGGCGGCGGCATCGTCGCCGACAGCATTCCGGAATCCGAATTTCAGGAAAGCCGCAACAAGGCCATGGCGCTGATTCGCGCCGCCGAAGAGGCGATCAGCTTTGCCGCCGACGGCAACGATCGAGGGCTCGGGCCGGTGCCGATCAATCTTGAAATGCTCTAAACCGCGCCGGCGAACTCGAAGCCGGCGTCGGTGACGGCCTTGCCGATGGCGGCGCTGTCATCGAAGCCGTCGACGGTGACGGTCTTGGCGTCCAGGTCGACATCGACTTTCGCCTCCGGCACCGCCTTCTTGATGGCGCCGACGATCGATTTGGCGCAGCCCTCGCAGGTCATGCCGGAAACCCGGTATGTGGTGGTCATGATGGTCTCCAATCCGTAGCCAATTCGGCCCATGCCGAATGGCTGGTGCTCGCGGCCAGGCATCGCGTCAGGATGCCTTTCATTGGCACCGCCATTAAAGCCCTTCCAGCAACCGAAAGGTCAAGACCTTATCCGGAGGCGATGACGCCGCGAACGACGGCGCTCAGCGGCACCAGCCGGAAGCCCCTGGCCTCGATCCCGCGCAGCCATGGAACCAGGGCCTTGAAAGTGGCGTCGCGGGGATGGGAAATGGCGACGGCATAGCCTTTTCGCCGGGCCAGGCGCTCGGTTTCGGCGAGCCGGCTCTCGACCACCGCGGCATCGTTGACGTGATCGAGAAAAATATTGCGTTCGGCGTAAGGCACGCCCATCCGGCGGGCCATTTCGGCCCCCACCGATGCCTTCGAGGTCCGCGAGTCCAGGAACAGAAGGCCGCGCCGGCGCAGTTCCTCCATCACCACTTGCATGCCGGCGGGGTAGGCGGTGAATTTGGAGCCCATGTGGTTGTTGATGCCGACAAAGGCGTCAAAGCGGGAAAATCCCCATTCCAGGCGGCGCCGCAACTCCGCCGCCGAAAGCGCCGTTTTCAGCACATGCGGACCGGGATCGACATACTCGCTCGCCGGTTCCATGGAGATGTGAAGGAGCAGTTCGTGACCGGCGGCGCGGGCGGCGGCCGTCTGGCGCTTGATATCGGGCGCATAGGCCAGAAACGAGAGCGTCAGCGGCCCCTTGAGGGCGATGGCCCGGGCCGAGCGCTTCTTGTCGATGCCCAGGTCGTCGATGACCAGGGCGATCATCGGGCGGCCGTCCGGCGGCGGCGCCGCCAGGGCATAACGCCGCCACGGCGGAAATT
>JAUXMA010000321.1 GCA_030623425.1 Rhodospirillaceae bacterium | reverse complement strand
TCCTGGGCGCCGATACGGTGGTCGCCTGCGGTCGGCGGATATTGCCAAAAGCCGTAAACGAGGCGGAAGCGCGGCGATGCCTGAACCTGCTTTCGGGACGCCGCCACCGGGTCTTGGGCGGGCTTTCGGTCATCGACGCCAAGGGCGGGGTCCATCACCGGCTGGTGACGACAGCCGTTGTTTTCAAACGCTTGAGCGAAGAAGAGACCGCCACCTACATCGCCTGCGGCGAATGGCGGAACAAAGCCGGGGCTTACGCCGTCCAGGGTCGGGCCGCTGCCTTTATCAGCAAGATCAGCGGCTCTTATTCCAATGTCGTCGGCCTGCCCCTCCATGAGACGGCGGCGCTGTTGAATGGGTTGGGATTCCATCCGGGGGGGAAGGAATAAGCTACCGTGGATATTGACGAAATTCTCATCAACATCCGGCCGGGGGAAACCCGCATCGCGTTGCTCGAGCAAACCCGCCTTTGCGAACTGGAAATAGTGCGCAACGATGGGAAGAGCGTCGTCGGCAATGTCTATCTCGGCCGCGTCGAAAAGGTGCTGCGGGGACTGGCGGCCGCTTTCGTCGATATCGGCCTCGAACGTTCCGGCTTTCTCGCTTTGGCCGAGGCGCGCCCGCCGGATTGGCGGCGGCCGTCGGAAGGCGATGGAGCGGAGATAAGGGACCGCATTTCCGATTACCTGAACGAAGGCGCCGCCGTCCTCGTTCAGGTTTTGCGCGATCCCTCCGGCGACAAGGGCGCCAAATTGACCACCCGAATCACTCTTCCCGGCCGCCATCTGGTCTACGTGCCCGGCCTGGCGGAAATCAAAATCTCCCGGCGCATCGAAGACGACGATACCCGCGCCCGGCTGAGCGCCTTCATCGACAGCGAGGCGCAAAAAGGCGAGGGGTTTATCCTGAGGACGGCGGCGGCGGCGGCGGCGGATGAGGATCTGGCCGGGGAAATCGGCGATCTCCGCGCCGCCTGGGCCGTCATCGGCGAAAACCGCAATGCCTCAAAACCCCCGGCATGTCTGCACGAGGACCTGGATCCGCTGCTCCGGGTTCTGCGCGACGGCGCCGGGCGTGAAATCAAACGGGTCGCCGTCGACGAAGCGAAGGTGTTGGCTGTAATCCGGGAATATTGCCAGGAATCCTTGCCGGAGATGACGGCGGCGCTTGAGCGGCATGACGGCGCCGACGACCTGTTCGAGGCCGCCGGCGTCGAGGAACAGATCGAGCGGGCCTTAAGTTCCGTCGTCGCCCTGCCGTCGGGCGGCTCCATCATCATCGAGGAGACGGCCGCCTTGACTGCTATCGACGTCAATACCGGCGGCGCCGGCAACCGGGGCAGCAGCGAGGAAACCGCCCTGGCCACGAACCTGGAAGCGGCGGCGGAATCGGCCCGCCAGATCAGGCTCCGCAATCTCGGCGGCACGCTCATCATCGATTTCGTGCCGATGCGATACCGCGGCAACGGGGCGGCGGTCTTGGCGGAACTACGCCGGGCGGTGGCCGGCGATCCCCGCGTCCCCCACGTGATCGGCTTCACCAGGTTGGGGCTGGTCGAAATGACCCGGCGCAAGCAACGGCAGTCCTTGAAGAAAGCGCTGATGAACTCCTGCCGGGCCTGCGCCGGAACGGGGGCGGTCAAATCACCCGTCACCGTCGCTATCGAAGCCTTGCGGCGGGTTCGCCGCGAGGCCGCGGCAACCCCCGCCGCCGCTTGGTCGCTGACGGCGGCGGCGGAGGTGATCGAAGCCCTGAGGGGGCCGGCGGCGGCGGCGCTCGAGGAGACCGAGGCTCGCCTCGGCCGTCCCTTGCGGTTGACGTCCGACGGCGCCTTGCCGGGCGAAGGATTTGGCATCGCCCCCGCGGACGCGGAAGGCAACGGCGAAGATGGTTGAAACGCCGCTGAAAAGGGCCACGGCGCCGTCGCCGAAGGGAAAAAAATGTCCCATCTGCGGCAAGCCGGAGATGGCGCGTCATCGTCCGTTCTGTTCGCAACGCTGCGCCGATTTGGACCTGGGGCGATGGCTGCGGGAAGACTACCGCATCGCCACGGAGGACGAGGCCGACCTCGAGGAAGAGCCGTTCGACGACGGCTGAGTCGAGAAACCGCCCCGCCAGTGCCGCGGGCGGCGGCGGATCGCCGCGGAAAGCCTTGCGGCGATGGGCGAATTGATGCCATGGGCGGTGCTGGACAGAATTTCTGATTTCTTCTATAAGCGGCCTTTCGCGAATGTCGGCGGCGGCTTTTGGCGATGCCGCCCGTCCCTTGCGCCGGGAAATGCCCAGGTAGCTCAGTTGGTAGAGCAGCGGACTGAAAATCCGCGTGTCGGTTGTTCGATTCCGCCCCTGGCCACCACATGGCCTTAATTTATTTGTAAATCACCTCTTAGCGGCAAGGTAGAGCAGCGGACTGAAAATCCGCGTGCCGGTGGTTCGGTTAGACAATTAGCGCATCGAGTGCCCATTTTGTGCCCAAACGAATAGGGTACTAGGCACTATCCGACATGCTGTGATGCCGGCAAACACGTACAATTCGCGAGACCTAACCAAGGCCGCCCGCCGACCCAAGGAACGCGAACAGATATGAAAACAAAATTATGGGCTTTGGCCGTCGTTGTCCCCATTCTC
>JAUXMA010000262.1 GCA_030623425.1 Rhodospirillaceae bacterium | reverse complement strand
CCGTCCAGTCGGCGCTTGTCGAAAATGCCGCCGATCCCGTCCTTGAATTTCGCCGAGGATTTGCTCAGCCCGCGCTTGAGCCGGCCCAGCCACCTCTTTTGATCGGTATCGCTCACGGCTTTCCCGTCCCCGGCTTTGCTCCGAACAAATGGCCGTCGGCGGCGGATTCGACGCGGACATCGACGATGGATCCTGGCGCCGCGTCGAAACCGAGGCGAACCGGGGCGAAATGACGGCTATGGCCGAAACGCTCCTTTTCGACCAGCACCTCGGCGGCTTCGCCGATCCGGGCGGCGAGGAAACGATTCAACGCCGCCTCGCCGGCGGCGCGCAGCCTGGCGGCGCGCCGCTTGCGAACGTCTCCCGGAACCTGCGGCATCCGCTGGGCGGCGGTTCCGGGGCGCGGCGAGAAGGGAAAAACGTGCAGGTAGGTCAATCCCAGATCGCCGACCGCGGACAAGGTGTTTTTGAACATCGCCTCGGTCTCCGTCGGGAAGCCGGCGATCAGGTCGGCGCCGAAGACGACGTCGGGACGGGCCTGGCGGACCGTTTGGCAAAGCTTCTCCATATCGGCGCGGCGATGACGCCGTTTCATCCGTTTCAGGATGACATCATCAAAGGCCTGCAAACTCAGATGCAGGTGCGGCATCAGCCGATCGTCCTCGGCCAACAGTTCGATCAGCGCCGCATCCATCGCCGCCGGGTCGAGGGAAGAAAACCTGAGGCGCTTGATTCCCCCGACTCGGGCCAGCAGGCTGGCCGCCAGTCCGCCCAATGTCGGGCGGCCAGGCAGGTCGGCGCCGTAAGAGGAAATATCGACGCCGGTCAGCACCACTTCGCGGTAGCCGTTGGCGGTCAAATGGCGCGCCTGTTCGATGATGCCATGCACCGGCAGGCTGCGGCTGGGACCGCGGGCCAGCGGAATGATGCAAAAAGTGCAGCGGTGATCGCATCCCTGCTGGATCTGGAGATAAGCGCGGGTGCGCCCTTGCAGGCCGCCGATCATCCGCCCCGCCGTTTCCCCGGCGGTCGTGATGTCGGACCATGTCATGGCCTCGCCGTTGGCGCCGGCGAGGGCCGATGGCCGCAATTTCTCGGCGTTGCCGATGACCCGGTCGACCTCGGGCATGCTGGCGAACCCGCCGGGATTCACTTGCGCGGCGCAGCCGGTGACGATGATCGTCGAACCCGGCTGTTGACGGCGGACGCGGCGGATGGCTTGGCGCGATTGCCGTTCGGCTTCGGCGGTGACGGCACAGGTGTTGACGATCACCGTGTCGGCAAGACCGGCCTCGCGGGCGGCGGCGCGCATGACCTCCGATTCGAAGGCGTTCAAACGGCAGCCCAAAGTGACGATTTTGGTTGCGCTCATGACAGCAACGATTCGTCCAAGGTGCCCTGGAAACTGACCGCCGCCGGTCCCGTCATCAGCACATGGTCGTCGGCCAGCCATTCGATAGCCAAGCCGCCGCCGTCGAGGATGACTTGCGCGGCGCGGCCGGTATGCCCCCGCCGGTGGGCGGCGACCAGGGCGGCGCAGGCGCCGGTGCCGCAGGCGCGGGTGATGCCGACGCCGCGTTCCCAGACGCGCAGGCGGATTTCGTGGCCGGACAGCACTTGCGCGGCGCCGACGTTGACGAAGCGGGGAAACATTTCATGGCGCTCGATGGCGGGGCCAAAGGTTTCCAGCGCCGCCGCCTCGGCATCATCGACGAAAAAGACGGCGTGGGGGTTGCCCATGCCGACCGCCACCGGGTCCTTGAACGGCCCGGCTTCGAGGCGAAGGTGCAGGGTGTCGGCGGGGCCGGCCAGCGGTATGTCCCGCCAGTCGAGACGGGCTTGTCCCATATCGACGGCGATGTCCCCGCCGCCCGCCGCCTCGGCGTCGAGGAGTCCGGCGGCGGTTTCGATGACCACCTGGGTGGCGGCGTTCTCGGTCATGATCATGGCGGCGACGCAGCGGGCGGCGTTGCCGCAGGCCGCGACCTCGCCGCCGTCGGCGTTGCGGACGCGCATGAAGACATCCGCCAAGCCGCTCGCCGGCGGCTCGACGACGATCACCTGATCGCAGCCGACGCCGGTGCGCCTATCGGCAATGGCGCGCGCCTGGCCGGCGCTGATTCGCAACGCAACCCGGCGCCCGTCGAGGACCACGAAATCGTTGCCGAGCCCGTGCATCTTGGTGAAAAGCAGTCCCGCCATAAGGCGCTTAATATGCCCCCGGAACGGAAGAAGTCCACAGGAATCGGGAGGACGCGCGATGGGCTCAACAGCCGTGCGCCGCCAACAGGGCTTGCATGTGAAAGCCGGCCTGGGCGGGGCGGTAGGCGTACTTCAAGCCGACGGGACAGGCGCGGCGGGACAGGCAGCCGCGACCGAGAAAGTCCTTTTGGCCATTCCCGGCCTGCTCCTCGAGGTAACCGATACAGGCCGTGCCCTGGCAAGGATTGGGGTGCCGTTGGGGACGAGGACGATGCAGTTTTTCCCTGAACAGAAGGGCGCCGCGGTAGGCGTGCCAGAGACCGAATTCCGGGTGAATCAATTGCCGCAAAGGCGAGGGATGGACGGGCTCGGCCCGCCTCGCCCATCGCTGAAAGGGAAGGTAGGGCGGACCTTCGAAAGGAAACAGCGCGCGGACACCCGGGAAATCCGCCGCCAGGTTTCGCGCCGCCTCGTTCAGCACCCGCCGCGTCCAGGAATCAAGCGGATGGGACTCGTCACGGCGTTGGCGGCGGCTTTCCCGTCGCCGCCGTGCAGGTCCGGAAGGCCATCGAACAAAAGCGACACCGAAATGCCGAAAGTTTCGCTCAACAACAAAAGATGTTCGGCTTTGATGGTTTTCTCGCCGCTTTCAAATCCGTCGATCATGCCGGCGGGCCAGCCGATCCTGGCCTCCAGGTCTTCACCGCTCAGGCCCCGTTGCCGCCGCAGGCGGCGCAAGCGGGCGGCGTGGTGCCTATCGACGGGATGAGGTGGCGGATTGGTTCCTCGCTTGTTCATGGCGCCATACTTTCAAAGCATAATCTACAATTGACGCCTGTATAATAAAATTAATTCCCTCATAAGTTACGATGCCCTAGCTGGAAGATCAACCATAAATAGCTTTCTGTACTGTTCCGGCTATCATTCCGGGAATGGCGGGGATAACAAAAAAAGGTAAAGACCGGCGCCGGACATTCGCCGACGGCTCGGCCGCCGATCAGGCCACTAGAACGAATCGGCGAGGATCTTGACGAATGCAAGCACCCGCTT
>JAUXMA010000111.1 GCA_030623425.1 Rhodospirillaceae bacterium | reverse complement strand
CGGCGAAGGGGAGTCCAAGTGGCCGCGGGCGGTCTTGGCGAGGCCGGCATCGCCGCTGTTGCCGACGGCGATGAGCAGGTTGCGCAACAGTCGGTCGCGGCCCAGGCGCTTGATGGGAGAGCCGGCGAAAACCTCGCGGAAAGCGGCGTCATCCAAGCCGGCGAGATCGGCCAAGCGGGGCGCCGTTGCCTGCGGCCTGGGAAAGAACGAGTCATGGACGCCAGGCGATGCGAACTTGTTCCACGGACAGACCGCCAAACAATCGTCGCAACCAAAGATGCGGTTGCCCATTTTTTCCTTCAAGGCGTCGGGGATCGTTCCCTTGTGCTCGATGGTCAGGTATGAGATGCAGCGGCTGGCGTCGATCCTGTAGGGTTCGGACAGGGCCTCCGTCGGACAGGCCTGCCGGCAACGGTTGCACGAGCCGCAAAGATCGGCGGCCGGATCGTCCGGCGGCAATTCGAGAGTCGTGAACACTTCCGCCAGGAACAGCCAGGAACCGAAATCCCGCGAAACCAGATTGCTGTGCTTGCCCTGCCAGCCGAGCCCGGCGCGAGCGGCCAGCGGCTTTTCCATCACCGGCGCGGTATCGACGAAAACCTTGACTTGGCCGCCGTGGCGTTCGCACATCCACCGCGCCAGCCGCTTGAGCCGCTTCTTGATGACGGGGTGGTAGTCGGCGCCTTGCGCGTAGACGCTGACGGCGCCCCGGTGGCGGCGGCGAATGCCGGCCAGGGGATCGGAGGCCGGGCCGTAATTCATGCCGAGGACGACGATGCCGCGGGCTTCCGGCCACAGCGCCTTGGGGGCGGCGCGGCGTTTGGCGGTTTCGGCCATCCAGGCCATATCGCCGTGTCGGCCCAAGGCCAGAAACGCCGCCAGATTGCGTTCGTGTTGGCGGCTGGTGCCGGCGGAGCAGAAGCCGACGGCATCGAAACCCAGCGCCCGCGCTTTTTCGCGAATGGCTTGCTTGACCTTGTTCATCGTCTCCTCGCCAGACCTGTTTCCTATATGATATCTACCCCAGTCCTTGGGAGGACGGCAATGAAGCGGACAATAGCAATGCGGCTCGACACGATCCTTAAAGCCCTCGCGGCGGCGCGGCCGCCGGGCCGATGAGCGAAAAACCCAAGGCGGTGGTGTTGTTGAGCGGCGGCTTGGACTCCGCCACCGTCCTCGCCATCGCCTTGGAGGCGGGATTCGCCGTCCTCGCCTTGACCTTCAGCTATGGCCAACGCCATCAAGCGGAGATCGCGGCGGCGCGGCGGATCGCCCGGGCGGCGGCGGTCGAAAAGCATGTCATCGCCGAGATCGACCTCCGCGCCTTCGGCGGTTCGGCCCTGACCGACGATATCGAGGTGCCGAAGGACCGCAAGGCGGACGAGATCGGCGGCGGCATCCCCGTCACTTACGTTCCGGCCCGCAACACCATCTTTCTTTCCCATGCCCTGGCGTTCGCGGAAGTCGAGGCGGCGCATGATATTTTCATCGGCGTCAACGCTCTCGATTACAGCGGCTATCCCGATTGCCGCCCCGAATACATCCGCGCCTTCGAGGTAATGGCCAATCTGGCGACCAGGGCGGGCGTCGAGGGAAAGCGGAAAATCACCATCCACGGTCCCATTATCGAGCTGAGCAAGGCGCAGATCATCCGCAAGGGTCTGGATCTGGGCGTCGATTACGGATTGACCGTGAGCTGCTACGATCCCGGTCCCGACGGCGCCCCTTGCGGCCGCTGCGACGCCTGCCTGCTGAGGCGGAAGGGGTTCGGGGAGGCGGGCGTGGCGGATCCTCTTTGTTACTCCTCCTCCGGCGGCGGCGGCGGACGATGACCTACGCGGTCAAGGAGCTCGTCTTCACCCTCCAGGGCGAGGGCGCCAACGCCGGCCGCGCCGCCGTCTTGTGCCGGTTTGCCGGCTGCAACCTGTGGTCCGGCCTGGAAGAGGAGCGGGCCACCGCCGTTTGCGCCTTTTGCGACACCGACTTTCTCGGCACCGGCGGCGACGGCGGCGGCTTCTTCGCCGGCGCCCGGGAGCTGGCCGCCGCCGCCAAGGCCAAATGGGCCGGGGCGTGGGGATCTCCGCTGGTCGTCTGCACCGGCGGCGAGCCCTTGTTGCAACTCGACGCCGCCGCCGCCGCCGCGCTCGGTGACGCCGGTTTCGAGGTCGCCGTCGAAACCAACGGCACCCTGCCGGCGCCGGCGGGCGTCGACTGGATCTGCGTCAGCCCGAAGGCGGGTGCCCAACTGGCGCAGATCAGCGGCGACGAGCTGAAGCTCGTCTATCCTCAGGAAGGAGCCGATCCCGGACAATTCGAAAGGCTCGATTTCCGGCACTTCTTCCTGCAGCCGATGGACGGCGCGGAGCGGGCCCGCAACACCGAGCTGGCGGTGCGTTACTGCCTCGACCATCCGCAATGGCGCTTGAGCCTGCAAATTCATAAATTTCTCGGTATTCCTTGAGAGCCCGGAAATGGACATCTACAAGGAATTCACCTTCGAAGCGGCGCACCGGCTGCCCAAACTGCCCGAGGATCACAAATGTTGGCGCCTGCACGGCCATTCCTTCGTGGCCGAAATTCATGTCGGCGGCGAGCTCGATCCCGGCTTCGGCTGGGTCGCCGATTTCGCCGTCATCACGGCGGCCTTTCAGCCGCTTCACGATCGCCTCGACCACCGCTACCTGAACGAGATCGAAGGACTGGAAAATCCGACCAGCGAGAACATCGCCCGCTGGATCTGGCGGCGGCTGGCGCCCCGCCTGCCGGGCTTGAGCAAGGTGGTGTTGCGGGAGACCTGCACCGCCGGCTGCGTTTACCTGGGCGAGGACGAGTGAATTATCCCCGCCCCTTGTAAGGCGCCACCCCCTGGTCGGGGATCCACAAACCCTTCGGCGGCTCGCCGGTCTGGTAGAAGACATCGATGGGGATACCGCCGCGCGGATACCAGTAGCCGCCGATGCGCAGCCATTTCGGTTTCGCCGCCGCCTCGATTTTCTTGGCGATCGCCACCGTGCAGTCCTCGTGGAAGGCGCCGTGATCGCGAAACGACGCCAAATATAACTTCAAGGACTTGCTCTCGACGATCCATGCGTCGGGCGCGTAATCGATGACCAGGTGGGCGAAGTCCGGCTGGCCGGTCACCGGACAAAGCGTGGTGAACTCGGGGCAGCTGAAACGGACCATGTAATCGGCGCCGGCCCGCGGGTCGGGCACGCACTCGAGCACCGCGTCGGCGGGAGAGGCCGGGATTTCGGCCTTGGCCCCCAACTGGGTCAGGGTCTCGTAAACGGGTTTCGTCATTCCGGCGCCTTTTAAGTCTTCTCGATGTCGCCCGCCGCCTGCTGTTCGGCGAAAGCGGCGGTGAAAGCGGCAAAGGTTCGCTCGGCGATGGCCCGGCGCATGGCCGCCATCAGGTCCTGATAGTAATGCAGGTTGTGCCAGGTCAGCAGCATCGAAGCGAGGATTTCCTTGGCCTGAACGAGATGGTTCAAATAGGCGCGGCCGTGGTTTCGGCAGGCCGGGCAAGCGCAAGCCTCGTCCAAGGGCCGGGGGTCGGCGGCATGGCGCGCGTTGCGCAGGTTGACGGGGCCGAAACGGGTAAAGGCCTGGCCGGTGCGCCCGGAACGGGTCGGCATGACGCAATCGAACATGTCGATACCGCGCTCGACGGCGCCGACCAAATCCTCGGGTTTGCCGACTCCCATCAAATAGCGCGGGCGGCCGGCGGGGAAAAGCGGCGCGCTGGCGCCGACGATCCCGAACATGGTTTCCTGGCCCTCGCCGACGGCCAAGCCGCCGATGGCGTAGCCGTCGAAGCCGATGGCCTTCAAGGCATCGGCGGATTCGGCGCGCAAGTCCTCGTAAACGCCGCCCTGATTGATGCCGAAAAGGCCGAAGCCCGGGCGTTCCTCGAACGCCGCTTTCGACCGTTCGGCCCAACGCATGGACAAGCGCATGGACCGGGCCGCGTCGTCTTTTTTCGCCGGGAAGGGGGTGCATTCGTCGAAGGCCATGCTGATGTCGGCGCCGAGGGCGCGCTGAATTCGCAAGGATTTCTCCGCCGTCAGTTGGTGGCGGCTGCCGTCGATGTGGGACTGGAAGACGACGCCGTCCTCGCCGATGTTTCCGAGCTTGGCCAGGGACATCACCTGGAAGCCGCCGGAATCGGCAAGGATCGGTCCCGGCCAGCTCATGAATTTGTGCAAACCGCCGAGCGCCTCGATTGTCTCGGCGCCCGGGCGCAGCATCAAATGATAGGTGTTGGCGAGAATGATCCGCGTTCCCGTCGCCGCCACCGCGTCGGGCGCCATCGCCTTGACCGTCGCCGCCGTGCCCACCGGCATGAAGGCCGGCGTGTCGATGGACCCATGCGCGGTGTGCAGCCGCCCCAGGCGGGCGTCGCCGTCGGTGGCGAGAAGTTCGAAGCGGAGGCCGCTCACCGATGCGCCTCCGTTGGTTCGAGCAGGCAACTATCGCCGTAGGAATAGAACCGGTAGCCGGCCCGCTTGGCGTGTTCGTAGGCCCGTTTCATGGTTTCCAGTCCGGCGAAGGCGCAGACCAGCATGAAGAGGGTCGAACGCGGCAAATGGAAGTTGGTGAGCAGCAGATCGACGATCCTGAAGCGGTATCCAGGAGTAATGAAAATATCGGTCTCGCCGCTGAAGGGGGATAAGCGCCCGCCGCCGCCGGCCGCCGTCTCCAAAAGTCTCAGCGACGTCGAGCCGACGGCGACGACGCGTCCGCCGCCGCCGGCGGCGGCGTTGACGGCGGCCACCGCCGTTTCGCCGATTTCGCCCCATTCGGGGTGCATTTCGTGGTCCGCCGTGTCCTCGGCTCTGACCGGCAAAAAGGTTCCGGCGCCGACGTGCAGGGTGATGGTCGTCCGCTTGATGCCCCTGGCGTCGAGTGCCGCCATCAGTTCGGGCGTGAAATGCAATCCCGCCGTCGGCGCCGCCACGGCGCCCGGCTTGGCGGCGAAAACGGTCTGATAGTCGCGCCGGTCGCGGTCGTCGGCTAAGTTGTTGCGCTTGATGTAGGGCGGCAACGCCATGGCCCCGAAAATCTCCAGCGCCGCCCGCAAATCGGCGCCGCCGCGGTCGAAGGCGAGCGTCACCTCGCCGTCGCTGCCCTTGGCTTCGACGGTGGCGAAGAAATCACCGAGGCCAAGGGCAGGAGCGGCGAAGTCGATCCGCTCGCCAACCTTGAGTTTTCGCGCCGGCCGGGCGAAAGCCCGCCAGCGCTCGGGTGGTTCCGGCTTGAAGAGCGTCACCTCCATTTTGGCGGCGCCCCGCTTGCCGCCCAGGCGCGCCGGGATCACCCGGGTGTCGTTGAAGACGAGAACGTCGCCGGCCCGCAACAGGTCCGGCAGATCGCCGATGGCGAGGTCGCGAAAGGCCTCGCCGACGGCGAGAAGACGCGACGCGTCCCTGGGGACGGCGGGTCTTTGGGCGATGAACTCGGGCGGCAGATCGAAATCGAAAGCGTCCACCTTCATGGGCCGATCCAAGGGACAGCGGCGACCGGGAAGGTGGGCACCTTAACGAAAATCAAGGAGCAAAGGACAAATAATCGCGGACCGGCCATGGCCGCGGTGGCGATTCGGTGTTCCACGGCGAAGATGCCGGCGGATTTTTTTCTCCATCCTACATGGCTTTTAATTCATCCGTTGGCGTCGGCGAAATCATTCGGGCTTGGGAAGAAAATTCAACATTCAAGACTTGACCCCAATCTACATGATACAATTTTAAGTATAAATAGTTTATTACTTTATATCCTGCAGTTGTGCTGCGACGCACATTTAAAAATTACTTCTGCTCGTTACTGAGAGCGTGATTAGGCAGAATTTATGCTGTGCTTGGTTAATCCCTAAGGTTTAAGCGCCGGGGCTTATCCCATAATTTCTTATCGAATGATTATTCACTCTCATCAAATAGCGTGTCCTTTGTTTTTTCTCACTTATCCATTAGCAGTCAATGTCCGATTTTACGGCCTTGGCATTGTCCGGTT
>JAUXMA010000091.1 GCA_030623425.1 Rhodospirillaceae bacterium | reverse complement strand
CGAGTCCATGGAAGCCGTCGTAAACAAACTATCCGAAGCATGCATCCACTACGAGGAAACCCCAGAAACTGTCCGATCCATCACCGCTTTCCCATGGATTGATGATAACCTATAGAAGGCGAATTGGTATAACATCTAATTACGGCGTCATTTATGAGTGCATGCCCTAGACCTTGCTTCGCAGCCAATGCAAGGCTTCCTCGGCGGTCTCGACGATCTCGCCCGGTTCCAGGATCGGACGTTGGACGAGGACGATCCGAACGCCTTTCTCGCCGGCGGCGATGATTTTTGCCTCGGTCGCCATGCCGCCGCTTTGCCTGCACACCAGGGTGTCGATCCGGTGTTCCGTGAGCAGCTGGCGCTCGTTCGCCAGGGTCAGGGGCGGGTGGCCCGTGACGAGGCTATAATCGGCAAGCGGCAAGGGTGAAAAGGGTTGCCTGACCAGGCGAACCAGGAACCAGACGCCGGTGACGCCGGAAAAGGCTTTGATGCCCTCGGGCCCAATGGTCAGGAAAGCCCGGCGCGACAGACGCGGCAGAATTTCGGCGGCGCCCGTCAAGTCGTCCACCTCGACCCACCGGTTTCCCGGCGGCAGCCGCCAGGGCGGGCGGATCAACATCAGTCTCGGCACCTCGGCGCGAAGGCAGGCGGCGTAGGCATTGGCGGAAATGACCTCGGCAAAGGGATGGGTCGCGTCGATGACCATGTCGACGGCCTCTTGGCGGAGATAGTCAACCAGCGCCTGGATGTCCTCGAAGCCGCCCGTGCGAACCCGGCCAGGAAGTTCCGGCATCGGCTCGAGGTGTTCGACAAGAGAGGTGACGGCCTCCACTTCGCCGGCCAAAGAATCGACCACCAGCCCGGCCAGCTTCCTGGCCTCCGCCGTCCCTCCCAGGATTAACAGACGCTTAACCATGGTCCAAGGCTCGCATACTATCTCTTGTTTACATACACGGCACGGCCAAGACCGATCGCCGGGCCAGGGAGTACTTGAACGCTCCCGCAAGATTCCCGCAAGGGTCACGCCGGCGGCGTTTGCTCTCTTGATGGCGAACGTGGAGACGTTATCATCAATCATGGCGCGGCGTTTCGTCTTCTTGCGAAGCGGCTGGCAACTAAAGAAGGCCATGGCGATGAATGAACGCCTGCGGGAGATACTCTGAGTAATGGCCGGGCAACCTTTCTGGCGGCTGAAATCGCTTGCCGAAATGTCGGCGGAGGAATGGGAATCCCTTTGCGACGGCTGCGCCAAGTGCTGTCTGGAAAAGCTGGAAGACGTCGATACCGGCAAGGTCGTTTACACCAACGTCGCCTGCCGTCTGCTTGACATCGGCAGCTGTCTTTGCACCGATTACGCCTGCCGCAAGCATCTCGTCGCCGATTGCGAACAGTTGACGGCGAAGAACATCCCGACGCTGAAATGGTTGCCCGACACCTGCGCCTATTTCCTGCTGGCCAATGGCAAGGACTTGCCGTGGTGGCATCCTCTGGTTTCCGGAGACCCGGAAACCGTGCACCGGGTGGGGATGTCCGTGCGTGGCCGCGCCGTGCCCGGAAACGCCGCCGGCGATCTGCAAGACCATGTCATCAACTGGCCCGATCAGGGGGGGCAACCTTGACCGGCGATGCGCCCGTTGCCGGCGGTGTCTTCGCCGCCGTGCTGACGCCGCTGAAAGCAGACCTTTCTCCCGACCATCGCGCCTTCGCCCGCCATTGCCGCTGGCTTTTGGAGAATGGCTGCGACGGATTGGCGGTTCTGGGAACAACCGGCGAGGCCAATTCGTTCAGCCTGCCGGAACGCATCGGCATGCTGGAAGGGCTGATCGAGGCCGGCATACCGGGCGGTGCGCTGTTGCCGGGCACCGGCTGCTGCGCCACTGCCGACACCATCGAGTTGAGCCGCCGGGCGGTGTGGCTGGGTGCGGCGGGAGTCGTCATGCTACCGCCGTTTTACTACAAGAACGTCACCGACGACGGCCTGTTCGCCGCCTACTCGGAAGTCATCGAAGGGGTCGGCGAGGCGGCGCTCAAGGTTTACCTTTATCACTTTCCCCGGATGTCCGCCGTTCCCATCGGCCTGGCCTTGATCGAACGGCTGCTGACGCGTTACCCCGCAACCATCGCCGGCATCAAGGATAGTTCCGGCGATGTCGGCAACATGACCGCTTGCGCCCGCGCTTTTCCCGGTTTCGCCGTCTTCAGCGGCGCCGATGATCTGCTGTTGCCCTTGCTCGAAGCAGGCGGGGCCGGGTGCATCACGGCGGTCTGCAACGTTGCTTCGAAGTTGGCGGCGAAAGTCTATTCGGGTTGGCGGAACGCCGCCATCGACGAGACCAACGCGCAACTGGCGGCCTTGCGCGGAATTTTTACCGCCTACCCCTTGATCGCGGCGCTGAAAGAGGTCATGGCGCGCCATGGCGGGCAACGGGAGTGGCGAAACATCCGCCCGCCGCTCGCCGCCCTCGGCGAAGCCCATGCCGGGGCCCTTTTGAAGGCCATCGAGGCAACCGGTTTCAGCTTGCCGGCCGTTCCATGATCAGATTGCCGCGGCGCCGAACCGGGCGCATGGTCCGGGAGCAGCATGTCACCATCGAGCTCGATGGCCGGACGGTGCCGGTGCGGATCAGGCACCATCCTCGCGCCCGCCGGCTGATCCTCCGCATCGATCCAGAAAGGGACGGCCTCGTCGTCACCTTGCCGCCGCAAGCGCCGGCCGACGAAGGGCTGGAGCTGGCGCGGCGCAAAGGCAAGTGGATTGTTGGCCGCCTCGACGCCTTGCCGCCGAGGATCGCTTTCGCCGACGGCGCCACCGTGCCCTTCCTGGGCGCCGATCACGTCGTTCGCCATCGCCCCTTGGGCCGCCGTCCGGTATGGCGGGAAAACGGGGAAATCAACGTTTCCGGCGGCTCGGAACACCTGCCCAGGCGCCTCAGGGACTGGCTCGAAAACCAGGCGCGGTACGAAATCGGTTGCCGCGTCGCCGAAAAGGCTCGGCGCCTGGGGCGCGCCTTCGGCCGGGTCGGTCTGCGCGACACCCACAGCCGCTGGGGATCCTGTTCGGCCGCCGGCAACTTTTCCTTTTGCTGGCGTCTGATCATGATGCCGGCGCATGTGCTGGATTACGTGGTTGCCCATGAGGTGGCCCATCTCGAGGCCATGGACCACGGCGCCGGCTTCTGGCGGACCGTCGGGGAACTGACCATTGATAGCACCGAAGCCCGAGCCTGGCTCCACCGTCATGGCGCCCGGTTGCGCCGCTATGGTTGATTGTCCATGCAGGTTGGTATGAGGCCGCCGCCGGCAGCCCGGCGCTCGGCGCCTGGCAAGGGAGCCTTGTCTTTTTTGGCGCTTGTCCTCCTTGCCGCAGTTTCTCCCGCATTGGCCGAGCCCGGCCACGCCATCGCCATGCACGGCCTGCCCAAGTACGGCCCGGACTTCGAGCATTTCGATTACGCCGATGCCGCCGCACCCAAGGGCGGCAGCCTGATCCTGAGCAAGACCGGCGCTTTCGACAGCCTCAATCCGTTCATCATCAAGGGGGTGCCGGCGGCCGGCTTGGATCTGCTCTTCGAGAGGCTTCTCAAGCGGAGCCGGGACGAGCCCTTCACCCTATACGGGCGCATCGCCGAAAGCGTCGAGGTGCCGGATGACCGCTCATCGGTGACGTTCACGTTGCGCCGGCAAGCGCGGTTTCACGACGGCAGCCCGATCACCGCCGAGGACGTCATCTTTTCCGTCGAAACCCTGCGCAAGAAGGGCCGCCCCAACCACCGCCTCTATTACCGGCTGGTCGAGCGGATGGAGAAGCTGGGCCGGCGCAAGATCAAGCTCATCTTCAAGGACGCCTCCAACCGCGAGATGCCGTTGATCATGGGGCTGATGCCGATCTTGTCCAAGTCCTATTACCAAGACGTCGAGTTCGAAAGGACCACCCTGGTTCCGCCCTTGGGCAGCGGCCCTTACCGACTCGAAGCCGTCGATCCGGGGCGCTCCGTCAGCTACCGCCGCGACCCCGGCTACTGGGGCCGGGATCTGCCGGTGAACCGCGGCCAATACAATTTCGACCTCGTCCGTTACGACTACTACCGCGACGGCGTCGTGGCGCTGGAGGCGTTCAAGGCCGGGCTCGTTGACTTGCGTCCCGAATCCGACCCCGGCCGCTGGGCGAGCGGCTACGCATCGCCGGCCTTGGAGCGCGGCGACGTCTTGCTGGAGGAGTTTCCGCACGGCCGCCCCGCCGGCATGTATGGCTTCGTGTTCAATACCCGCCGGCCGGTTTTCCGGGACCGTGGCGTCAGGGCGGCGCTGGTCCATGCCTTCGACTTCGAATGGATCAACAAAACGCTCTTTCACGGTGCTTATGAGCGCACCGCCAGCTACTTCGAGAACTCGGAACTGGCTGCCGCCGCGCCGCCAACGCCGGGGGAACTGGCTTTGTTGGAGCCTTACCGGGACCGCCTGCCGGCGGAGGTATTCAGCGACGTTTACCGGCCGCCCAGGTCCGATGGCAGCGGCCAGGGCCGCGACGGCCTCAAGCGGGCGATGCGGCTGTTGCAAGCGGCGGGTTGGACGTTTCGCGGCGGCCGCGCGTTTACCGCCGGCGGCCAGCCGGCGGCATTCGAAATCCTTCTGGTCGACCCGCGCAACGAGAGGCTGGCGCTGGAGTACCGCCGCAAGCTGGCGCGCCTCGGCGTCGTGGCGCGGGTGCGGACCGTCGATTCGGCGCAGTACCAATACCGGCTGAACACTTACGATTTCGACATGATCGTCTATCTCTGGGACGAATCCCTATCGCCCGGCAACGAGCAGGCATTCTATTGGGGCTCGCCGGCGGCCGGCAAGGAGGCCACCCGCAACTATCCGGGCATCACCGAGCCCGCCGCCGACGCCATGATCGCCAAGATCACCGCCGCCCACAGCCGCTCTCAACTCATCGCCGCGACCCGGGCGCTCGACCGGATTTTGCAGTGGGGCCATTACGTGGTGCCTTTGTTCCATCTGCGCCGCGACCGGCTGGCCTATTGGAACCGCTTCGCCAGGCCGGCCATGACACCCCTTTACGGCTACCAGTTGGACAGCTGGTGGGAGGACCGGGAGAGGACGGCGAGACTTCCGCGCCGCCGGTAGGAGACTGATTTCGCGGCGCCGGATGTCAGGCTCGGGCCGCCGCCGACCAGACAATAGCTGGCGGCGCGCCGGCCGGCGGTGGTGGAAAGAGACCCGATCCGCCATCCCGGCCCGGGAGCCGCCGGATGGATCGGATTCGGTTGCTTTGTCGATTACGTTTTCCATCGGCATATCCCCAATTCGAAAGCAAATTCGCCGGTTGCCCGATCGTCGCGCGGGAGATATCCGGCCGCGGCCGCGAAATTTCAACCGGCGGACTGAGCCGACAACCTGGTAGTTGTATAAATAGGATACGATTTTTATAAAAGGTAAGCAGGCCGAAACCAAAAACAAGGCCTGTCGAGCATAAAAAATGGCCGCTCCCGTCGCCGGCGAGCGACGGTTCAATCCTCCAGGCCCATCAGGGAGCGGGCGAAGGCTTGCGCATCGAAGGCGCGCATGTCGTCGATTCCCTCGCCGACGCCGACGGCAACAACGGGCAGCGCGAATTTTTCCGCCAGCGCCACCACCACGCCGCCTTTCGCCGTTCCGTCCAGCTTGGTCATGACGAGGCCGGTGATATCGACCACGTCGCGAAAAACCTCGACCTGGGTATGGGCGTTCTGGCCGACGGTGGCGTCCATCACCAGAAGACGGTCGTGCGGCGCGGTGGCGTCCAGTTTTTTCACCACCTGGACGATTTTCCGCAACTCGGCCATCAGGTCGGCCCTGTTGTGGAGCCGTCCGGCGGTGTCGATCATCAGCACGTCGGTGTTTTCGGCTTGCGCACCGAGCAGCGCGTCATAGGCGAGGCCGGCGGCGTCCGCCCCCGTCCCGCCGGCGATCACCGGGCAATCGGCGCGCTCGCCCCAGACCTGAAGCTGTTCGACGGCGGCGGCGCGAAAGGTGTCCGCCGCCGCCAGCATGACGGTGAGACCGGCCCCGCGGAACTGCTTGGCCAGCTTGCCGATGGTGGTCGTCTTGCCGCCGCCGTTGACGCCGCAGAACAAGACGACGTGAGGCTTATGGACCTTGTCGATGACGAAGGTGCGGGCCACCGGCGCCAGGATCGCGGCGATCCCGTCGGCCAGGGCCTGGCGGACTTCCGCCGGGGTGATTTCCCGGTCGAAGCGCGTATCGGCCAGGGACTGGGCCAGCCGCGCCGCCGTCGTCACTCCCAGGTCGGCCGAGATCAGAAAGTCCTCCAGCTCCTCGATCAGGGCGCCGTCCAGTCGGCGCTTGTCGAAAATGCCGCCGATCCCGTCCTTGAATTTCGCCGAGGATTTGCTCAGCCCGCGCCTGAGCCGGCCCAGCCACCTCTTTTGATCGGTATCGCTCACGGCTTTCCCGTCCCCGGCTTTGCTCCGAACAAATGGCCGTCGGCGGCGGATTCGACACAGGTCTCGACGATGGATCCTGGCGCCGCGTCGAAACCGAGGCGAACCGGGGCGAAATGACGGCTATGGCCGAAACGCTCCTTTTCGACCAGCACCTCGG
>JAUXMA010000356.1 GCA_030623425.1 Rhodospirillaceae bacterium | reverse complement strand
GTCTGTGCCGCCAAGGGATACCGGCTCATCCTGACGATGCCGGAAAGCATGTCGCTGGAACGCCGCAAGATGCTGGTTCTGCTCGGCGCCGAGATCGAATTGACGCCGAAGGAGAGTGGCATGTCCGGGGCCATCAGCCGCGCCGAGGAACTGACCAGGGAAATCCCCGGCGCCGTTCTTTTGCAGCAGTTCGCCAATCCCGCCAATCCGGAAATCCACCGCCGGACGACGGCCGAGGAAATCTGGCGCGACACCGGCGGCAAGGTCGACGTGGTGATCAGCGGCGTCGGCACCGGCGGCACGCTGACCGGCGTCGGCGAGGTTCTCAAACCCCGCCGTCCCGGCCTCAAGATGATCGCCGTCGAACCCGAGAACTCTCCGGTACTGTCGGGCGGCATCCCCGGACCCCACCAGATTCAGGGCATCGGCGCCGGCTTCGTTCCGGACGTGCTGAACGTCGGCATGATCGACGAAGTTCTCAAAATCAGCAACGAAACCGCTTTCGCCATGAGCCGCAAAGCGGCCCGGCTCGAAGGCCTGCCCGCCGGCATCTCGTCGGGCGCCGCCCTGGCGGCGGCCCTGGAAGTGGGCCAGCGTCCGGAAATGGAAGGCAAGATGATCGTCGTTATCCTGCCATCCTTCGCCGAGCGCTATCTGTCGACGCCGCTTTTCGATGGCTTGGGGTTGGATTAACCGGCGCATAGAGCATGTCTATGTTGATAAGAATCGGCGCCAGCCCGCTCCCCCGCCCGGCTTTTTAGGTTGTGGACGCATGGACCTCGGCGAAAACCAGATCAAGCGCTACGCCCGCCACATTCTGCTCAGGGAAGTGGGCGGCAAGGGTCAGGCGAAGCTGTTGGACTCGAAAGTCCTGGTCATCGGCGCCGGCGGGCTCGGATCGCCGGTTCTGCTTTATCTCGCCGCCGCCGGCATCGGCACCATCGGCGTCATTGACGACGACGCCGTCGATCTCTCCAACCTGCAGCGCCAAGTGGTCCACACCACGGAGTCCATCGGCAGGCCGAAAGTGGAAAGCGCCCAGAAGACCATTGCCGCCATCAATCCGGAGGTTTCCTTCATCGCCCATAACGAACGCCTCACCGCCGACAATGCCCTCGACCTGGTTGCCGCCTACGACCTGATTGCCGATGGCAGCGACAACTTCGCCACCCGGTTCCTCGCCAACGATGCCTGTTATTTCGCCCGCCGCCCCCTGGTTTCCGCCGCCATACTGAGGTTCGACGGACAGATCTACACGTTCAAGGCTTACCAGGATGGGAACAATCCCTGCTATCGCTGTCTGTTCCGCGAACCGCCGCCGCCGGGGCAGATCCCCACCTGCGCCGAGGCCGGCGTGCTCGGCGCCTTTTGCGGCATGGTCGGATCCTTGCAGGCCACCGAAGTCATCAAGGAGCTGTTGGGCATCGGCGAAGGTCTCGCCGGTTCCCTGCTCATCATCGATGCCCTGGCTTGGACTTTCCGCAAAATCACCATCAAGCGGGACGCGGATTGCCCGCTGTGCGGCGAAGCGCCTGAAATCAGGGACCTTTCCATCCATGAGCGGTGAACAATCCTCGCCTCCCGGCAAGCTGTCCATCGTCGTCTTTTCCGGCGATTTCGACAAGGTCCACTACGCCTTGGTCTTGGCCGCCGCCGCCGCCGCCATCGGCACGCCGGTGACGTTGTTTTTCACCATGGGGGCCTGCCGGGCGCTGCAACGGCGCGGCGCCGACGGAACGCCGGCCTGGCGGTCGATGCCGCTTAGCGACGGCGCCGGCAGCGGCGGCGAAATGGATGACGGTTTCGCCGCCCGCGCCGTCGCCACTTTCGAGGAACTGCTCGCCTCTTGCGTCGCCATGGAGGTCCGCTTCCTGATCTGCGAGATGGGGCTTCGGGCGATGGGTCTCGAACGAGAGGCTTTGCGCGACGATGTTCCCGTCGAGGCCGGCGGCGTCGTCACCTTCCTCAACGACGCTTCCGGCGACGGCGCCATGCTGTTCATCTAAGAGCCTGTTTGGGAAGTTCATCATGGGTTGCGTTGACCTGGGAAGCGCGAGTGTTAGGAGCGGATGCGCCGGCGATGCCGGGACATCGTCAAGCATTCGCGACGCCGCAATCGCGCTTCCCCGGGGGCCACGGGGGTGTCCCCCGGAATCTTGCGGAATCTTGAATCCCGGGGTCACCCC
>JAUXMA010000358.1 GCA_030623425.1 Rhodospirillaceae bacterium | reverse complement strand
CCTGGAAAGCGCCATCAAGCGCATGCGCTCGCTGATGGACAAGGCACGCGCCGACGCCACCGGGGTCACGGGGTGCCCCCGTATTCCAAATGCGGGGGGCGCCCCCGCGACCCCCGAGGAAGCGAATAACGCGACCCGAAGGGCGGCTTTACGAGCCCCCCGGCGCCGTTTGCGCGGCGCTTGTGATGCAGCGGCATCACGGCGCGCCACGCGCCTAGCCGGATGAACTCGGAAAGCCGTCGTATGGGTACCATATGTCAGATTTGGACCACTAGTAGCCTGTATCATCTAAATTGCACCCCTCCTATCGAGGAAACGGGAAAAGCGATCGTAGGGGTGCAATTTAGATGATACAGGCCACTAGGATCGCCAAAATTTCTTTCGACGAGCGTTCCATTGCCCGACGCGGCGCGCGGTTCGAACACGAACGCAAGGTGGCCATCTACGATCTCCTGGAAGACAACTATTTTGCTCCCATCGGCGATTTCAGGGGTCCTTTCAACCTGCGTTTAAGCGTTGTCGAGAACCATCTGGTCTTCGATGTCCGTGACCAAGCCGATGCAAAACTGACCGAATTCACCCTTTCCCTGTCTCCTTTCCATTCCATCATCAAGGACTATTTCATTGTCTGCGACAGCTATTTTGCCGCCATCAAGACCTCGCCACCGTCCAAAATCGAGGCCCTCGACATGGGGCGCCGGAGCTTGCACGACGAAGGTGGCGAGATGTTGATCGGCCGGCTTGCCGGCAAGCTCGATATCAACCAGGACACGGCACGCCGCTTGTTCACCCTGATTTGCGTGCTGCGCACCGGCTTATAAGCGGAGGAGGCATGGGCGAGATTCCTTCCGCGGTCCTTTTCGCCTGCACCATGAACTCCGTGCGCTCGCCAATCGCCGAAGGCGTCATGAAGCACTTGCACGGTCGGCATGTTTACGTGGATTCGGCCGGCGTGCGCGACGGCGGGATCGACAACTTCGCCATCGCCGTCATGAACGAAATCGGCATCGACTTGAGCCGACATCGCTCCAAGACGTTCGATGATCTGGAGGACAGCTCCTTTGACGTGGTCATTTCCCTGTCGCCCGAGGCCCAGCACAAAGCCGTGGAAATGACCCGTGTCATGGCCTGCGAGGTCGAGTTCTGGAACACTTTCGATCCGACCGTCGTCGAAGGAAGCCGCGAAATGAGACTGGACGCCTTCCGGCAAGTGCGCGACGAACTGATGCGGCGGATCAAGCAACGATTTCCCATCATCTCCGTGGTCGACGTGTGAAGCGGAGAACTATTGTCGGAAAACACTTGACCGCGGGGCGTTTGGCCGCCACTTATACCGCCGCCGCAATTGCAGTTGAGCGAGTAATGGCCAAGGAAGAAGTTCTAGAGTTTACCGGCATCGTCACCGAGCTTTTGCCTAACGCCATGTTCAGGGTGAAATTGGACAACGACCACGAAATCCTTGCTCACACGGCAGGCAAGATGCGCAAATACCGCATCCGGGTCCTGGCCGGGGACCGCGTCAATGTGGAAATGACGCCTTACGACCTGACCAAGGGTCGGATCACCTTCCGCTACAAGTAAGCCCGCACCGGGATGCCTGTCTCCCGCTCCGACAAAAGGCCTTGCCGACTGATTCTCGCCTCGGCATCGCCCCGGCGCCTGCAACTGCTCGCCCAGATCGGCGTCGTACCCGACGACGTGGTACCCGCCGAAGTGGACGAAACGGCGCGGCGCGGCGAGCGTCCCGCCGATCTCGCCCGGCGTTTGGCCGAAGCTAAGGCCCGCTCCGTGGCCGGGCGGTTTCCCGGCGCCTGCGTCCTGGGCGCCGATACGGTGGTCGCCTGCGGCCGGCGGATATTGCCAAAAGCCGAAAACGAGGCGGAAGCCCGGCGATGCCTGAACCTGCTTTCGGGACGCCGCCACCGGGTCTTGGGCGGGCTTTCGATCATCGACGCCAAGGGCAAGGCCCATCACCGGCTGGTAACGACGGCCGTTGTCTTCAAACGCTTGAGCGAGGAAGAGACCGCCGCCTACATCGCCTGCGGCGAATGGCGGAACAAAGCCGGGGCTTACGCCGTCCAGGGTCGGGCCGCCGCCTTTATCAGCAAGATCAGCGGCTCTTGTTCCAATGTCGTCGGCCTGCCCCTCCATGAGACGGCGGCGCTGTTGAATGGGTTGGGATT
>JAUXMA010000343.1 GCA_030623425.1 Rhodospirillaceae bacterium | reverse complement strand
AGAGGTCTTCTCTTGAGAGGTCTTCGCCGGCTCGCTTGCCGCGTTCGCGCCTGGGCCGGGAGAGGAATCTTTCGCCATCAGGGGCGTGTCGTCGGCGACATATGACGACCACAGCGGCCATGTGGCGTAAGCGACACCGCTCAAAACCGCCAGGAACAAAACCGTCCACAGAAAAGCAGCAGTGTGACCGCTCTTTTTCCTGGGTTGACTTGAACCCACCACTTTCGCGTCGGGAGTTGGGTCGCTGGAAGGATCGGACGCCTCGCCGGAGACACCGCCGGGGGGGTCCCCTTGTCCGGGGGGTTTCCCTTGTTTTGATCCGTTAGTCTTAGTCATGCCGCCACCTTTTTCGTTCCTCGTTGTTCCGTTGCCGAGCCGGGGCTGGTGCCTTTTACGTCCGCCGACGCCGGCCGCCGCCATTCTCCATCAATACCCGATAACTTTCAACAACATCCACCATAGCATCCTGATCCGGACGAGACGCCACTAAAAGATGGAGCCAAGTCAAGGTCCGCGCCATTTCGGCCACCGCCGGACTGAGGCAGAACGCGGTCATCTCTCCACAATCATCCTCCAGATCCGCCTTGCGGATCAAAATAACAAAGGTTGTAGCTGTTTTGGGAGAAAAAAACAGCACCCCGTCGACGACGCCGGCCCGCAAGGCCCGAACGACGGTCGCCGACAGGCTTTCCGCTTGGTTGGCACGGTAAAGCGCTTGCCGGCGATAGGTCAACCCAGCGGCGGCCAGGGCACCGCCCAGATCACCGGCCACGGCCGTTCCGGAAACATGCAACAGGGCGCCTTTCGCCGGATCGATCCGCTCGCCGATCAAGCGCGCCAGCGCCTCGATGTCGCCGGCGGCGCTGACGATCCGCGAAAACCCCGCTTCCGCCGCCGCTTGGGCCGAAGCGTCGCCGACGGCGTAGACCGGCAGGCCGCGGCGGTCGTCGCGGCGGGCGAAAGCGCGCAGGCCGTTGGCGCTGGTCACGACAAGCGCCTGAACCCCGTCCAGGTCCAAGCCGGGACCCTCAAGGTATTCGACGCAAAGCAGCGGCTCCAGGAGAACCTCGATCCCCCGCGTCCTCAGGATGTCGGCCAGCTTCTCACCATCTTCCCTGGGCCGGGTGACGAGAACGCGCATGAGAGCCTTTCTCCTCATCATTTCATCATTAGGTCTGTTGGAAAAAACCGTGCCCGGCGCGCCTTCGCAATTCACCGCCGGCGTCGCGTCCCATCGCCGCCGCCGCGACGGCGGCGCCGCTTCGCTCGGTTCTCAGCAACTCGGAACCGTCGGGACGGACAATCAGACCACGAAGAACCAGGGTGCCATCGTCAACGAATTCCGCCAAAGCGCCGATCGGCGTCCGACACGATCCGTCCAGGGCTTCCAGAAAGGCCCGTTCCGCCGTCACCCGCGTCATCGTTTGGCGATCGTTGAGCGGCGCCAGCAAGGCGTTGACCCTTGCGTCATCGGTGCGGCAAGTGACGCCGACGGCTCCCTGCCCGACCGCTGGCAGGATCTCGTCGGCTTCGATGACGGCGGTGGCCTGGTTCTCGCAGTGCAAGCGCTTAAGTCCGGCCAGCGCCAGCAAGGTGGCGTCGACCACGCCTTGGTCCAGTTTCTTGAGCCGAGTCGCGACGTTGCCGCGAAAGGCGGTGATCCTGAGGTCGGGACGGCGGTGGAGAATCTGCGCCTGGCGCCTGAGCGAGGCAGTGCCCACCACGCTGTTCGCCGGCAGCGCGGCAATGCTGGTCGCCTTGTGGGAAATGAAAGCGTCGCGCGCGTCTTCCCGCGCCAAGACGCAGGGCAGGTGGATACCGTCGGGAAGCCAAGTGGGCAGGTCCTTGACGGAGTGCACAGCCAGATCGATGCGCCCATCGAGCATCGCCTCGTCGATTTCCTTGCTGAACAGTCCCTTGCCGCCGACTTCCGATAGGGGGCGGTCGAAGATCTTGTCGCCGGTGGTCTTGATGACGGTGATTTCGACCTTTTCCGGTCCGTGCAAACTCTCATGCGCCACCAGCAAGCGCTCACGCACTTGCCGCGTCTGGGCCAAGGCCAGGGGACTGCCCCGGGTGCCGATGCGTAAACAACTACCAGGCGCGGCTGTCATGCGGCGATGATGATCTGTAATGTGGTTGCATAGTGGCGTACAGAGTAAAGTCCGCATCCGAATAGGCAAAGAGCTTTACCGGTTTTTTTACAACTAGTCTAGTGGACCACCAGATGATCGTCCTTGGCATCGAGACCAGTTGCGACGAAACGGCCGCCGCCGTGGTCACCGGCGAGGCGCGGATTCTT
>JAUXMA010000316.1 GCA_030623425.1 Rhodospirillaceae bacterium | reverse complement strand
CGGACAGATTGGATTGGCTCGACAGCACGTCCATGCTCTGCGCCCGGGAGATCCTCGGCATCAGCTCCATGGCGAAGGCGGTGATGCCGGCGGCGGCGTAGGCCTCCACATCCTTCGGATTGCCGAGCGCGCCCAGATTGGCGATGAGGATGGCGCCTTGTTTCATTTTCGAGAGTTCGTCGCTGTCCTCGCCGCCCTCCAAAATGGGTCTTTGCACCTTGAGAACGATGTCGGCATCCTTGAGCGCCGCCGCCGCGTTCTTGGCGATGAGGGCGCCGGCGCCCCGGAAAGCGGCGTCGGAATAGAAGGCGCCGGCGCCGGCACCTTGCTCGACGACGACATCGAAGCCGAGGCCGGATAATTTTTTGACCACTTCCGGCGAGGACGCGACCCGCCTTTCACCGGGGCGGCGTTCCTTGGGGATGGCGATTTTCATGAAAGGCTGATCCTTGGATTTCTCCGAGCGAATAGCTTTACGGCGTTTATGCCCTTTCCGGCATCGATTCACAAGGGCTTGATTACATCGAAAATCCATTCCGCCCGGCGCCATGGCGGCCAATGAAACCACCGGGATTTCATGCCGGCGGTTACGTTTCCCGCTTCGCCAGGTCGCTGTCGCTGATGATGTTGCGGCGCCGGTCGGGGTGGTCCTTGAAGATCGCTTTCAACTCGGCAATGGCTGGATTTATGATCTCAAGCTGCTTCATGGCTTTGCCGGAGGGATCGGGTTTTTTCTCCGATTCCAGGTATTTCCTGAAACCTTCGGCATGGTACTCGATGGTATTGATGAAATCGTGGACGCTGCGCGGCCGCTTCATGTAGGCGCGGTGCACGTTGCGCAGGTTGTTGATCAGGATCTTGACCATCGCCTGCAGGAAGGCATCGTACTTCTTCAGTTTCCTTTCCAACATCTTGCGGGAGATGCGGACGACGACGCTGTCCTCAACGACTTCGGCCGCCGCCATCCTCGGACTGCCGTCGATGATGGCCATTTCGCCGAACAATTCGCCGCTGCGAAGGGTGGCCAGACGAACCTTCGAGCCTTCGACGGTTTTGACGATCTCGACGGACCCGGATTCGAGGATATAAGCGGCATTGCCCGGCTCGCCCTCGTGAAATATCACGTCGCCCTTCTGGTAAAGCTCTTTTTTCAGTTTTTTGCCTGGAACGAACATGATCGCACTCCCCGGAAAAACCGCCGATGGAATCGACGTCAAGTCTATTCACACCGCCATGCCGGAGCCAAGGGAATTGGATTATTCCGCGGCCGGAACGCCGGCCGTTTTCAGGGCCTTTTTCTGGCGTTGGCCCAGTGCCGTCTCGTCGAAGCCGTCGATCAGGTCATGGAACAGGCGGTACCAGTTGATCTCCGCTTTCAGGTGCACAAACACGCTCCCCAAACCGATGGCGGCGCGGTCCATGAGCAGGAACTCGCGTGGCGGCTTGACGCCGCCCAGCCGCCGCAGTTCCATGTGGACCTTGGCCGCCACATTGGCTCCGTACATGAAGCCTTTCTCCATCTGGATGGGCCGCGCCCGGTCCTCCATCAGCGGCGCGTAAAGGAATCGCGCCCACAGATCGAGAACCTCGATCATCTCCCGGCTCAGGCTCCGAAATCCCCAGGTTTCGTAAGCATGCACGGCGAGCTCCCGGTCATCGTCGCGCAAGGCATTGTAGAGGTCGATGACGGCGCCGATGAAGGCGGGTTTGAAGACGCGGATGCAACCGAAATCCAAGAGGTTGATCGAGTCGTCGGCGCGCACCGTGTAATTGCCCAGGTGCGGGTCGCCGTGGAGGACGCCGTAACGATAGAAGGGTAGGTACCAGGCCCGAAACATGTTGTAGGCAACGGCGTTGCGGACCTTGATGGGCTTGTCCACGAAATCGAGCAGGGGGATGCCGTCGAGCCAGGACATGGCCAGTAACCGGCCGGTGCAAAGGTCGGGCAGCGTTTTCGGGACATGGACCCCCGCTTCGTCCCGGTGAATTTCGTAGAAGAGATCCATGTTGCGGGCTTCGCGCTGGTAATCCAGTTCCTCGTGCAAGCGGACCGAAAGCTCGGCGTGAATCTCCCTTGGGTCGATGGCGGGGTTATAACGGCGGTAGACGGAAAAAATCAGTTTCAGTTGCCTGAGGTCCGCTTCGACCACCGAGGCCATGTCCGGATATTGCAGTTTGCAAGCGAGCGCGCGGCCGTCATGCCCGGTGGCGCGGTGGACCTGACCCAGCGACGCCGCCGCCGCCGCGGCATGCTCGAAGGAGGCGAACATTTCTTGCCAGCGGGGCCCCAATTCGGCGGCCATGCGGCGCTTGGCGAAGGCCCAGCCCATGGAAGGCGCGCCGGCCTGGAGCTGGGCCAACTGCAGTGTGTATTCCTCGGGCAGGACGTCGGGCACGGTGGCGAGGATTTGCGCCACCTTCATCAGCGGCCCTTTCAACGCGCCCAGGGCCGCCGTCAACTCGGCGGCGTGCTCGTCCTTATCCAGGGGCAGACCGAAAAAGCGCCTGCCGGTGAACCGCGCCGCCGCGCCGCCGACCGCCGTGCCGACCCTGGCGTAGCGCTTGACCCTCCCGCCCAGGCTGTTTTCGGCGTCTTTTTTTGCGTTCATGGAACCCACTTCGTGGGATCGATCAATCACGATCCGCTCTACTTCAATAAATTAGAGCAAACTCACCAGATAGAT
>JAUXMA010000324.1 GCA_030623425.1 Rhodospirillaceae bacterium | reverse complement strand
TACAATCGGGCCCATGGATAGCTCAAGTCTTGTCTTCGACGCCCTCGTCCACGTGTTCCATGACTTCGGAAACATCGTCATCGTCCCCGCCCAAGTCGGAGGTATCTTCAATCAGTTCATGGTCGTCGCCATTGCCGACTTCCTGTAAGCATGTTTCGTTTTTCTCGATCTCTTTCAAATCCGTTTCTTCGTTCAAGATCTTTTCTATGCCGTCTTTGTCGCCATCGTCGTCCTCGCCCTCGCCCTCCCCGGAGACTGTGCGCAGGGCTTTTACGATCTCGGCGGCGGCAACCGTTTTCACGGGCGCGGCGGCGGGCTTCGGTTTCTGGACCGCCGGCTTGCTGGGACGCCGCGGTTTGGGGGGGGGGGCGGCGTCAAGCTTGGTCCCGCATCTTGGGCACACGGGAGGGGCGCGGTCGAGGTCGTAAAAGCGTCTGCCGCAATTCTGGCAAGTATGCTTTATTCCCAAACCCGTTTTAGCCACCCGTCCTCCTCCGAGCTTCGCTTCGCTTGCGATCGCCAACGCCGGCAACCGTTGGCGAAAGGCCGTTGCGGCGGCGTCAAACGAAACATGCCTTATCGCGGTCCGTTGATGTCCGCTAAACTTGCCGCCGGTTTGCCGCCGACAGGATACCGGCTCAAGCTTTGATAAGCCAATTGCCATGATCCTCCGGCTCTGTCAAAAATAAAAATGGGAAATGGGAAAACTTTTTTCGGTGAATGCCGGAGCGGCAAGTGAAGCTGACGCGAACTCAAGGAGTTGTCCTGGAAAATCCCGCCAAAACGTGATCGCATGTTCGAGGGACCCTGCCCGTGATGCCGATGATCTCCCGCCCCGCCGAGGCCATCGCCGGGGAAGTTTCCGTTGCCGGGGACAAGTCGATTTCGCATCGGGCCCTCATTCTCGGTGCCACGGCGGTCGGCGAAAGCCGCATCAGCGGCCTTCTGGAAGCCGAGGACGTGTCGCGGACGGCCGCCGCCCTCGGCGCGCTTGGCGCCATTGTCGAGCGCGGTGACGGCGGCGCATGGCGCGTCATCGGGCGCGGCGTCGGCGGCTTGGCCGAACCCGAGGGCGTTCTCGACATGGGCAACTCGGCCACCGGCGCCAGGCTGTTGATGGGTTTGGTCGCGGCCTATCCCTTCACCTCCATTTTCACCGGCGACGCCTCTTTGAGAAAACGCCCCATGAACCGGGTCATGGAACCATTGCGGAAGATGGGGGCGGCCTTCGCCACCCGCGCCGGCGGCCTGTTGCCGGTGACGGTGACGGGGACCGAAAGTCCCCTGCCCATCGAATACGAGTTGCCCGTCGCCTCGGCCCAGGTGAAGTCGGCGGTGCTGCTGGCCGGACTGAATGCGCCGGGCAGGACCACCATCGTCGAGCCCCGCCCCTCGCGTGATCACACGGAAAGGATGCTGGCCCACTACGGCGCCGAAATCGTTGTCAAGGACTTGCCAGGCGGCGCCCGCGGGGTCACGCTGACCGGCCAACCCGAAATTTCCGCCCAGGATGTGACGGTGCCGGGAGACTTCTCTTCCGCCGCCTTTCCGATTGTGGCGGCGCTGCTGGCGCCGGCGTCCGCCGTCACGCTCAAGGGCGTCGGCGCCAATCCGTTGCGGTCGGGGTTGCTGGACACTCTTGGCGAGATGGGAGCGGCGATCGGTATCGCCAACCGGCGCGATGAATCCGCTGAACCCGTTGCCGATTTGACGGTCGAATCAAGCCCGCTTCACGGCGTCGAGGTGCCGGCCGAACGGGCGCCGGCGATGATCGACGAATATCCGATTCTGGCCGTCGCCGCGGCCTCTGCGCAAGGGACGACGCGGATGCTGGGCTTGAACGAACTCCGGGTCAAGGAAAGCGACCGCCTAGCCGCCATGGCGAAGGGTCTGGAGGCATGCGGCGTCAAGGTGAAGGAAGACGCCGATTCACTGACCATCCACGGCTCGGGCCGACCTCCCCGGGGCGGCGCCGTGATCGCGGCGGACATGGACCATCGCGTCGCCATGGCCTTCCTGGTTCTGGGCATGGTGACCAAGGAGCCCGTCCGCATCGACGACGCCAGTTGCATCGGCACCAGTTTCCCGGGCTTCGCCGAAATGATGAACGAACTGGGCGCCCGCATCGAGGCGGTTTCGTGATCATCGCCATCGACGGACCGGCGGCCGCCGGCAAGGGCACGCTGGCCCGGCGGCTGGCCGATCGTTTTGGGTTGGCGTTCCTCGACACCGGGCGGCTCTATCGCGCCGTCGGGGTTAAACTGGCGCGCTCGGAACTTGATGCTTCCGACGTCGAAACCGCGGTTGCCCTGGCCGGCGAGGTCACGACGGCCGATCTCGACGATCAAGAACTGAAGAGCGAGGCAGCGGCCAACGCCGCCTCCCGCGTCGCCGCCATGCCGGAGGTCCGGGCGGCGCTTGTCGATTTCCAGCGCGCCTTCGCATTGAACCCGCCGGGCGGCGCCATGGGAGCGGTGCTCGATGGACGCGACATCGGCACCGTGGTCTGCCCGGACGCCGATGTCAAACTGTTCGTCACCGCTCGAATCGAAGTGCGGGCGTGGCGGCGTGTTAAAGAGTTGCGGG
>JAUXMA010000162.1 GCA_030623425.1 Rhodospirillaceae bacterium | reverse complement strand
GCATGCTGGCCAAGGCGGCATGACGAAATACGTCACCGAATTTCCGGGCTGGAGTACTTAGGAAGGAAACAGGACACGGGACACCAAGTAAAGGGATGCTTCACGGATTTAGCGATGGTAGTGTCGGCCGATGGCCCCGTCTCTTTCACCCCGCAAGCTTTTTCAATGGTACCTGGAGGCCGGCATCGACGAGACCATCGGCGATGAGCCGGTGAACCGTTACATGGCTGGCGAAACCCCGGCCGCGTCTCGCCGACAGGGTTCCGGCGACTTTCCACCGGCGGCGGTTGCGTCGGCTCGGAAGCCGGCTAACGGGCGCCGGCCGGACTCGCCGGACACGGCCTTGCGAAGCGCCTGCGCCCTGGCGGCCGAAGCCGCCACGGTGAGCGAACTGCACGAGGCCCTGTCCGCATTCGACGGCTGCGCCCTGAAAAAAACGGCCACCAATCTGGTCTTTGGGGACGGCAACCCGGAAGCACGGATCGTTTTCATCGGCGAAGCGCCCGGCGCCGAGGAAGATCGCCAGGGCCGGCCCTTCGTCGGTCCGAGTGGCCGGCTGCTTGACCGCATGCTGGCTTCCATCGAGCTTGACCGGACGAAGGTGTTCATCTCCAACACCGTGTTCTGGCGGCCGCCGGGGAACCGCAATCCGACGACCACGGAAATGACCATTTGCACACCCTTTGTCGAACGTCTTTTGGAATTGGTCGATCCGCATATCTTGGTCCCGCTGGGCGGCGCGGCGGCGAAGACGCTGCTGGCGCAAAACGAGAGCATCGGAAAACTTCGCGGCCGCTGGTTCACTTATTCGACGCCGCGCCTGCCGCGCCCGGTGCATGCGACAGCCATTTTCCATCCCGCTTATCTGCTGCGGACCCCGGCGAAAAAGCGCGAAGCATGGCGCGATCTTCTCGAAATCAAACGCAAACTCATTTCCCTGCAAGAATGACCATAGAGCAAATCCAGATTGATAAATCCCTCAGAAGTGGTTTCGATCAATCACGATCCACATCTAGCGCCACCCTGTGATGATCGACAGAGGCTGTTTTCACAATATTTGGGAGAAGAGTTGATATTGTCTACCAAATTTGGAATATTGCTGTCCATCATCGGTTGCCCGCGCGCCGACGTTTGTTTTATCGGGCCCATGGGCGCCTTAGTTTGAGAACGGTTTTTAATTTTCAGGATCTATGTTTTTACGTCTGATCTTTTATTTTTTGGTTTTTGCCGGCGCCACTCTGGGGGGAGGGGGTCTTTCCAGTTTCGCCTGGGCTTCCGATGCCGAGGCGGTTTTTTTCGAGACGGCGTCCCTGGAGCCCAATGATCTCGATCCCCAAGAACGGGAAGTTTTGCCCGAGATCCTTTCCCAGGAGGACGCCGCCCTCTATCGGCGGATTTTCGACATTCAGAAAAACGGCGAGTGGAAGACCGCCGACCGCCTGATCAAAAGGCTGAAGGACCGCCTGCTTGTCGGTCATGTCCTGGCTCAGCGCTACCTGCATCCCACTAAGTACCGCTCGAAATACAAGGAGCTGAAAAAGTGGCTGGCGAAATACACCGACCACCCGGATGCCCGTCGCCTTTACAATCTGGCGCTGAGGAGAAAGCCGGAAAACTGGCGTGCGCCAAAGCGTCCGGTGCGTAAATATATATCCGGCAGCAGCCATGACGTGGCCGTTCCACCCCGTCGGCCGCCGGCAAAGCGATTGAGTCGCCAGCAACGCCAAAAGGTCAAGGCCTATAAGCGGAAAATGGACTGGTGGCTGCGCAAGGGCTGGACCAAAGCGGTGAAAAGACTGCTTCTCGGCGACCAAGCCGAGCGGCTGTTCAGCCAAGTGGAATTTGATGAAGCCCGCGCCCGCCTCGGCGCCGCTTACTTCGCCGCCGGAAGGGACGAATGGGCGCTGCAATGGGCCGCGAAAGCGGCCCGGCGTTCGGGTGATTTCGTGCCCGTCGCCCACTGGACGGCGGGCTTGGCGGCTTGGCGGCTGAAACGATTTGACGAAGCCGCCGGCCATTTCGAGACCTTGGCCGCCATTCCCGGCAAATCGCCGTGGATTACTTCTGCGGCGGCCTTTTGGGCGGCTCGATCCCATTTGCTCGACCGCAATCCCGAAATGGTCAACCGTTGGCTGGACGTGGCGGCGGCCTATCCACGGACCTTTTACGGCTTGCTCTCTCGGCGAATTCTGGGATTGCCCGTGGCTTTCCAGTGGACCTCGCCGCCCTTGCAGAAGGAAACCTTGCGGGAATTGGCGGCGGCGCCAGCCGGCCGCCGGACGCTGGCCTTGATTCAAGTGGGCGAGACGCGCCGCGCCGAGCGCGACCTGCGCGGCCTGGCCGCCAAGATCAAGCCGCAAAACCTATTGGGGGTTTTGGCCCTGGCCAGCCGCGCCAACATGCCGGCCCTGGCCGTCCGCTTGAATGGAATATTGTTTCCCAGCGACGGCGGTTACGCCGCCGCCGCCTATCCGCTGCCAAGCTGGGTTCCGGCCAACGGCTTTAGTGTCGACAGGGCGCTTATCTACGCGGTGATCCGCCAGGAATCCGTCTTCAATCCCATGGCCAAGAGCTTGGCCGGCGCCCGGGGACTGATGCAACTGATGCCCCGGACCGCCGGCTTCGTCGCTCGCGACAGCCGTTTCCGCGGAAGCAAGAAACGGGCTTTGTTCAAGCCCGAGGTCAACCTGGAATTGGGGCAGAAGTACATCGAAATTTTGCTTGGCGACACCAAAATCAATGGCGGTCTCTTCCTTCTCGTCGCCGCCTGGAACGGCGGCCCGGGGAACCTGAACAAATGGCGGCGCGAGATCAATCACATGAACGATCCTCTGCTGTTCATCGAGAGCATCCCCTCGCGGGAAACCCGCATCTTCATCGAGCGGGTGTTCGCCAACCTTTGGATTTACCGCAACCGCCTGGATCAGGAAGTCCCATCCTTGGACGCTATTGCGGCCGGCGAATGGCCGGTTTATATAGCCCTTGACCGGGAGTCTCTCAAGGTGGCGGAAAATGGCCAAAATCGAAGGTGAGCGGGATTTCCTGCCGGTCAACATCGCCGTTCTGACCATTTCCGATACCCGAACGTTCGAGAATGACACTTCCGGCGAGACCTTGGCCGCCCGCATAGAAAAAGCCGGCCACCGTCTCGCCGCCCGCGACATCGTCGCCGACGAAAAAGATCTCATCGTCGCTAAGCTGAGGACTTGGATCGCCGATCCGGGCATCGACGCCGTGATCGCCACCGGCGGCACCGGGTTGACGGGCCGCGACATCACCCCGGAAGCCTTTCAGGAAGTGTATGACAAGGAAATTCCCGGCTTCGGCGAGCTTTTCCGCATGCTCAGTTTCCGCAAAATCGCCACCTCTTCCATCCAATCGCGGGCGACGGCGGGAGTCGCCGACGGCACCTATCTGTTCGCCATACCGGGCTCGACGGGGGCATGCAAGGACGCCTGGGACGAAATCCTCGTCCAGCAGCTGGACAGCCGCCACTTGCCGTGCAACTTCGTTGAACTCATGCCCAGGCTCAGGGAACATTTATAAAGGTACCGCAAACCGACTTGGCGGAGTTGGAGTGGGCCTTAAAAGACCATGAAGTTCAAAAGCATCGCCTTCACCGCCGCCGACTCGAAGGAGGCGCGGCTCGCCCACCAGCGTTTGCGCGACCGCTACGACCATGTGCCGACGGAAAAGGCCGACATCATCATCGCTCTTGGCGGCGACGGTTTCATGTTGCAAACCCTGCATGCATTCATGAAGCAGGGAACCCCCATTTACGGCCTTAACCGCGGTTCCGTCGGCTTTCTCATGAACGCTTACAACGAAGAAAACTTGCTGCAACGCCTGTCAAAAGCCCAACCTATCAACCTCTATCCCTTGCGGATGACGGCTCTCGACATTCACGGCGGGAAGCACCGGGCGCTGGCCATCAACGATATTTCTCTTTTGCGCGAAACCCACCTTGCCGCCAAGATCAGCATTCGCATAGATGGCGTCGAACGGCTGCAGGAAATGGTCTGTGACGGGGTTCTGGTTTCGACGCCGGCGGGCAGCACCGCCTATAACCTGTCGGTCCAGGGACCTATCGTTCCCTTGGGCGCGAACCTGTTGGCGCTGACGCCGATCAGCGCCTTTCGTCCGCGCCAGTGGCGGGGCGCGCTGTTGCCGAACGCCACCGTCGTGACCTTCGATATCCTAGACCCCCGAACCCGCACGGTCAGCGCCGTCGCCGATTTCACCGAGGTGCGGGATGTCAAGCAGGTGGTGGTGCGCGAGGACCGCGGCGTCACGCCGACCCTGCTGTTCGACCCGGAACACAACCTGGAAGAACGGATCATCAGGGAACAGTTCCTGCCCTGAGGACCGGTGCGGGAAGCGAGCGATCAAAAGTACGATGGCCTGGCGGTTAAAATGTTCGGTCAGTGAGTCCATGATTTCCTCCTTGTCTTTGAGACCCGGCCTATCCGGGTTCAAACCGCCATCCACCCAGCCGGGATCGAGCCGGCGGCGAAAGCAATGAAACCAGGCGTGGCGTATAGGGGATCGGCTCGCCGTTGCTGATCCCCCAATCCCGCTCCAGGGCGCGCCCGCGATCGAGTCTGGTTGTTCGGCTCTCATGTCGGCGGCCGCTCAGGATGCGCGGAAATGCTCGACCAAAATCCACAAGCCGATGGCGATGAAGCCGGCCCCCGAAATCGGCTTGAGGGGGACCATGTCCAGGTAGCGGGCGCCCAGGTTTCCG
>JAUXMA010000071.1 GCA_030623425.1 Rhodospirillaceae bacterium | reverse complement strand
GTTGCGCGGCGCTTGTGATGGATTGACATCACGGCGCGCCACGCGTCTAGCCGGGAAACTCGGAAGCCCGTCGTATGGGGTCAGGAATCCCGCCGGGGTGTACTAGGCCTTTTAGTCCCAACGCCGCCGCTTGGCAAGGCGCGCTTGGCGGCGCCAAGGCGCACTTAACCATTGCGCCGGCGGGCCGGGGAGGCTAGCAGAGCGAGCAGAACCGTGATACCCTTTTAAGATACCCTTGTCGGCCCGGCCGGCAACGAGAATAACCGGAGATCATCTTGCCTCCCGACAATCATGGACGTCCGCCGAAAAGCGGTGAGGCCGCCACCGCCCCATACGCCATCCTGGCGCCGGACCGGCAAACCTTGCCCTTGGTATTCGCATCGCCGCACAGCGGCCGCGACTATACCGACGAATTCCTCGCCCAATCCCGGCTCGATATTTTAGAGCTCAGGCGCTCCGAGGACGCTTTCGTCGACGAGCTGTTCGCCGCCGCTCCAGAACTCGGCGCGCCGATGCTTAAAGCCCTTTTCCCGCGCGCCTACATCGATCCCAACCGCCAGCCCTGGGAGCTTGACCGCGAGATGTTCTCGGACTACCTGCCCGTTCTTTTTTTCGATATCATCGAATCCTCGCCGCACCTCGCCGTCGGTCTCGGCTGCATCCCCCGCATCATCACCAGCGGCGAGAGAATCTATCGCGGCCAAATCCGTTTCGAGGAGGCCAAACGGCGCATGGAAACCTATTACATCCCTTATCACCATGCCCTCGAAGGCCTCCTGGAAAAGACCCGGGAACAGTTCGGCGGCTGTCTTTTGATCGACTGTCACTCGATGCCTTCCATCGGCGGCCCCATGGACAAGGATTCCGGCGACAAGCGCGTCGATATGGTCCTCGGCGATTGCCACGGCGCCGCCTGCCTGCCCGGGATCACCGTCGCCGCCGAGACGGCGCTCGCCGAAATGGGTTTCGTGGTGACCCGCAACAGCCCTTATTCCGGCGGCTACACGACCCGCCATTACGGCAAAATCGCGAACCGCGTTCACGCCCTGCAGATCGAAATCAACCGGGCGCTCTACATGGACGAACTGGCTTTCCAGCGCGGCCCCGGCCTGCCCGCCCTGAAGCAACGGATCGGGGGCTTGATCGAAGCCCTGGCCGCCGCCGCCCGCCGCGTCCTGGCGGCATGAAAGCCAACGCCGGCGAAATCCCGATCAGAGATTCAACCGACGGCGACATGGCGGCGGTGCGGTCCATCTATGCCCATCATGTGCAAAACGGCCTTGCCAGTTTCGAGGAAGTGGCGCCTGATCCGGCCGAGATGGCGCGCCGCCGGCATGCCGTCCTGAAAGGGGGATTTCCCTTTCGCGTCGCCGAACTCCGGGGCACGGTAAAGGGTTATGCCCATGCCGGGCCCTACCGCCACCGGCCAGCCTACCGGTTCAGCGTCGAAAATTCCGTTTACGTGGCTCCCGACGCCCTCGGCTTGGGGCTTGGGCGGCTTTTGCTCGCCGATTTGATCGAACGGTGCACGGCCCTTGGCCACCGCCAGATGATCGCCATCATCGGCGATTCAGGCAACGCCGCCTCGATCAACCTGCACGCCAATCTGGGCTTCCGGGAGGTCGGCGTCATCAAGTCCGCCGGCTTCAAGTTTGGCCGCTGGGTCGATTCGGTGATCATGCAACGGCCCTTGGGCGACGGCGACGACAGCCCGCCGGGGGATTGGAGGCGGTGAAAATCCGTCCTTTGGCACGGCCATTGCTTCATTCCCTTTGGGATAGGAGACAATGGCTTGAGACGGATACTTCCAACGCTCGTCCTGGCGATCGCCGCAAACGCCTATGCCGGCCTCGGCCCGGTATCGGCGGCGCCTTCACAAGGCCCTGATAATCCTTGGCAAATCTGCACCAGGGAGACGGCCAGGGTGGAACGGGCGGAGGGCATTCCGAAAGACCTCCTGAGAGCCATCGCCTTGGTCGAATCGGGACGCTGGGACAGCAAGAAACAGGCAATTGTTGCCTGGCCATGGACCGTTACCGCCAAAGGCGAGGGCCGCTATTTCGCGACCAAACGGGACGCCATGACCGCCGTCTTCGAACTCTGGTCGGCGAACGTCACCAACATCGACGTCGGCTGCCTGCAGGTCAATCTCCATTACCACGGCGGCGCCTTCGCCAACCTCGAAGAGGCGTTCGAGCCGAGCCGCAACGTCGCCTATGGCGCCAAATACCTCAAGAACATGTACCATGCCAGCCGCTCCTGGAGCCAGGCGGCGGGCTATTATCACTCGACCAGGCCCGAGCGCGGCCTCCCTTACAAGGCAAAGGTCATGAAACTGTGGATCCGGCAACCGCGAAACCGCTTGCCGGCCGCCATCGACAGGGCCAGGACCGCCGCCTTCAACGCCCGCTGGAAGGCCAGCCGCGCCGCCGGTCTCGTCCCCGGCGCCGGGACCAAACGCCTCGACCAGATGGCGGCATGGCGGCAGGGCCGTCCGCTGGCGGTCACCCACCTGGCGGCCATGCAAAGGGCCAAGATGGCGGCCCTTCGCAAACGCGACCTGATGAAATCGGGCGAGGGCAAAGCCGAATTCGCCGCCCGCCGCCTGGCGAAGCTGAAAGCCTACCGCCTTCCGAGCCGCACCGGCGCCTATTAGCCTGTTTCAAGATTGTTCGGCGCGTGGATTCCCTTGGCACCGCAGGCCTCAAGGAAAAACCGTTGCCATTCGCTGACGGCTTCGGCGTCTTCGAACAAGGCGCCGTTGCGGTCAAGGATTTTGTCGCGGATTTCGCCGCGGAACGTTTGATCCATGGCCAAGCGAAGGGCAAGGGCGACGTTATCGTCCGGCGTCTCGGCGATGCATTCGGCGATCCCGATCTGTTTTTGGATGGCGGCGCAAAGGCGCCCGCGCATCAAGTCCGTGGGCATGGTGACGACCGGCGTACCCACGCTCAAGGCTTCATAAGTGGTGTTGCCGCCGTTGAACTGGGGAATGTCGAGGCTGACATCGACGCAGGCCAGAAGGGCCAGAAAACTCTTTTGCGGCTGTCTCGGGATGAACCGGATGCGCTCCGTCACGTCGGGCATGTTTTTCCGGAAACGCGCCATGAGAAAGCGGTTCCAACTTTTTTCGACGCCGCTGACGACCAGCAGCCAGCCTTGCGGATCGGCGCGCAGAATGGCCGCCAGAATCGCGTCGAAATCCGGGTGCAGCTTGAACAGGTACTGAGCGACAAGGTAATAGCGGCGTCCCTCGTCGAGCCCGAAATCGGCGCGGCTTTTGGGCTTCTCGCCGATTTCGGGCTGGTAATAATAGGTTGGCAGCGTTTTCAGCCGGTAAAGGGTCTCGCGGTAGTGTTGATCCGCCTCTTCGCTCTCCACGGCCTCGGCGGAAACGAAATAATCCAAATTGGGGATGCCGGTGGTCACCGGGTGCCCCCAGGACACGCACTGAACGGGCGCCAAGCGGGCGAAAGCGAGGCAATAGGTGAAGCTGTCCATGCCGATTTCGGGATAGACGACGACATCGAGCCTTTCGGCGGCGATGCCGCGGCGCGCTCTATCCAGGTCGCGCGGCAGGGTGATGACGCGGTCGGCGCTTTCGGCGATGCTCAAGGTCATCCGATCGGACCGGTAGGGGACAAAGGCGACGGTGACGTGGAAGATGCCGCGGTCCAGCTTGGCGATCAGGCCCCGGTTCAAGCGGCCGATGGAGTGGTCGAAAAAAAAGGTCGAAATGAAACCGACCTTGATCCGCGGTTCTTGGTCGCGCCGGCGGGGCTGTTTGCAATGCGGCGCGACGGACGCCAGGGCCGGGTCGCTTTTCAGGTAAAGATCGGCGAGGGCGTCATATAACGGCCGGTCGTTGTTGCCGTGATAGGCGAGGTAGAACAGGGTTCCGCCGTCGGCTGGCGGGTTGCTGATCTTCAGGCCGGCCTGGCCGAGCGCCGTCAGCGCCCGCCCCACGCGCCCCCTCAAGATGGCGATCTGTTCCCTGGATTCGACCATCGGCGGCAGGGCGATGGCCATCTTGAGGCGGAGCCAGTCCCGGGGCTGATAAACCTGCACCATGCCGAAACAGGCGAGGGCGCTGACAAGATCGCACTCGCGCAGGAACAGGTTGCCGAGATCGAGATGGGCTTCGACGAAGGTCGGATCGGTGGCCGTCGCCAGGGTTAAATGCCGTTTCGCCGCTTCCGAATCGCCCGCCGCCCGCAACCGAGAGCCGAGCTCGGCGTGCAGCCTGGGATTGCCGGGATCTTTTTCAAGCGCCTCCTTGATCCGGCCGATGGTGTCTTTGGTTCCGCCGTTCCGTTTCTCGTCCACTCGCTCATCTCCCGGCCCTTCGCCGCGTCCCGGAGAGGCCGTTGGTATGATACCCCGTCCAATCCGCCCGAGCGAGCCCGAGGCCGGGCAATGAAGCGGAAAAAACCGCCGTCCCATTTCATTGCTGTGGATCATGGCGCGGCAAATGCGCTAGGATCGGAGTGATATTCGCTTTGCGCTCGGCGTCCGCGTGAACAGAATCTTAAGGGGAACCCAAATGAGTGACGGGAAATTTCGCTTGGTTACAAGAAGCGATTTCGATGGCTTGGTTTGCGCCGTGCTTTTCAAGGAGATGGACATGATCGACGAGATCAAATTCGTTCATCCTAAGGACATGCAGGACGGCACCATTCTGATTTCGGAGAACGACATCACAACCAACCTTCCGTACGTCAAAGGCGTTCACACGGCATTCGACCACCACTTGAGCGAAACCATCCGTCTCGCGGACGTCCCCGACAACCACATCAACGACGCGGAGGCGCCCTCCGCGGCGCGGGTGGTTTACCGGCATTATGGCGGCACGGAGGTATTTCCCTATACCTTCGAAGAGTTGCTGGTGGCTGTGGACAAGTGCGATTCGGCCCAATTCTCCCAGGAAGACATTTTAAATCCCCAGGGTTGGGTTCTCCTCAACTTCATCATGGATCCCCGCACCGGACTCGGACGCTACAAGGACTTTCGGGTCTCCAATTACCGGCTGATGATGGAACTCATCGATTACTGCCGTAATCACGCCATCGACGAGATCCTGGCCCTACCCGACATCAAGGAGAGAATCGACCTTTACATGGAACAGCATGAGGACTTTCAGGAACAGGTCAAGCGTTGCGCGGCGATCCACGGCAACTTGGTCCTTCTAGACCTGCGCGAAGAGGACATCATCTATGCCGGAAACCGCTTTGTGGTTTATGCCTTGCTTCCGGAAACCAACATATCCATTCATCTGATCTGGGGCCTCAACAGGATCAACATGGTTTTCGCCGTCGGCAAATCGATCATCAATCGCACTTCCAACACCAACATCGGCGAACTGATGTTGAAGTACGGCGGCGGCGGTCACAGGAACGCCGGCACCTGTCAGGTCGACATCGACGACGCGGAGCGGGTACAACAAGAATTGATCGAGCAAATCACCGCCGACGGTTGAAGCCGGACTTCCGGATTTGGTCCCGTCACAACCGCGTCTTAGTTATTCGGATAGGCTCTAAGTTTCAAGTGAACACGCGCATACGTTTCTTGCCGACGCCGGTGAAGGTCATCGGTGCCGTTTTCTGTCTGCTCCTGGCGCCGTCTCTCGGCGGCTGCGACAGCGGCGCATCGGCGTTGCGCGATGTCATCGACACCTTCATCGGCAACGATTACAGCTTGTCAAAAGAAGGAGACCGTGAACTGGCGCGGTTTCGGAAGGTTTACAACGAGTACCTGGCGGGTTCCGCCGGCAGCCAGCAATTCCGCCATTTCAGCGATGCCTTCAAACGGGTTCGTATCAACTACGTGCGCGAGGTTGCGGACGCCCGGCTGATCGACGCCGCCATCAAGGGGGTGCGCGACTTGAAGGCGAAGGCCCAGTCGGTGAAGCCGGCCGAACTGGTGGAATCGGCGCTGGATTCCATGTTGACATCGCTCGATCCCCATTCCACCTACCTCAATCCCGACGAGTATCGGGACATGCAACTGTCCACCAAAGGCGTGTTCGGCGGATTGGGTTTGGAGGTCACGATGGAAGACGGCTTGGTCAAGGTCGTTTCGCCCATCGAGAACACCCCCGCATTCAAGGCCGGACTCAAACCCGGTGACGTGATCACGCACTTGGACGGCAGGCCCATCAAGGGCCACACTTTGTCCTGGGCGGTAAAAAGAATGCGCGGCCGGCCGGGCGCCGCCATCCGGCTCACCGTCAACCGCTCCGCCCAAGCCCCCTTTGTCGTCACCATTGTCCGCGCAATCATCCAGGTGCCGGCGATGCGTTGGCGTGTAGCGGGCGAAATCGGTTACATCCGCGTCACCCGCTTCAACGAGCACGCGGAAAAGGATCTGCTCAACGCCATGGAGGGAATTCGCGGCCAGCTGGGCCGACGTTTGAAAGGCTTGGTTTTGGACTTGCGCAACAACCCCGGCGGCCTCTTTGAACAATCCTGGGTGATCGCCGACGCCTTCCTGGAAGAAGGGCGGATCGTTTCCGTCAAGGGCCGGGATGCCGGCGGCGAGCGGGTTTACGAAGCGAAATCTGGAGATCTGGCCCAGGGTCTGCCCATCGTGTTGTTGATCAACGGCGGATCGGCCTCGGCCTCGGACATCGTCGCCGGCGCCTTGCAGGACCACAACCGCGCCGTTGTCTTGGGCCGGCGTTCCTTTGGCAAGGGATCGGTGCAGACCATCACCCCCCTGCCGGTCGAGGGAGCGCTCAGGCTGACCACGCAACTTTTTTATACGCCCTCGGGACGGGCCATTCAGGCGCAAGGGGTGATCCCCGACATCAGCCTGACCGTCCCCGAAACGGAGGCGGCGAAAAAACGCCGCCGCGAGGCCGACCTGCCCGGCGCCCTGCCAGGGGCCCGGAGGACGGTGGTTGCCCAGCAAATGCGGCCGCGCGCCACCCTGCCGGAATCGGCCTGTCCGGCCGACCGTGAAAAAGGCGGGGAAGACCGCCCGCTGGGCTGCGCGATGGCATTGCTGAATGCCGGATCGACGCAGAAATTTCTCGCCTTGATCCAGTCACGGCCGCAAATTTAGGGCGCCAAGCGAGGTTCGGAAGCGGCCGCGGCCAGCGGCCCGGGCGGCGGCCATCCCATCCCAAGGGCTCCGCGCGCCGCGCCTGTCGGCAACGAACCGTCTGTAGGTGGCCGGCGCCGCCCGGCGTCCGAATTGCGCCAGCAGCCAATCGGTGGCTGCTCCACCGCCAGTCCCGCGCCGAACGGACCATTCCAGCCCGCACCGGATTGAGCACCAGGTAGCGGCAGAGCTCCGGAAGATGCGCGTCGCGCTCCACCAGGATGGCCTTGTAGCGGCCCTGAAAGACGTGCCCGGCCCGTCCGTGCTTCCTGTTGAAGCGCTGCGTATAGACGCCGTTCAGGTGACGCATGCCGCGTGACAGGTTGGCCTCGGGGGTTTCGATCAGCAGATGATAGTGGT